>JBCDDS010000005.1:0-66272 GCA_039180185.1 Pseudomonadota bacterium
AGATCTTTAAGAAATCCTGTTGGTTCGGGCCATCAATTTTAATCTTGAAGAAGATCCGGCGCAGAGCCGCTTGGTCAAAGATTTCGTTCGGGTGGAAGTTGGTGGAGAAAATTACCAGTGTGTCGAATGGCACTTCAAATTTCTCACCGGACTGGAGTGCAAGAATGTCCTTGCTCTCTTCCAGCGGAACAATCCAGCGGTTAACAAGCGCCTGCGGTGGTTCCGCCTGACGACCAAGGTCGTCTACGATAAAGATACCGCCAGTTGATTTGAGTTGCAGTGGCGCCTGATAGGTTCTTGCGGTCGGGTTATAGACCAGATCAAGCATATCGAGGCTTAATTCACCACCAGTGATCACCGTCGGGCGCTCGCAGCGAACATATCGCGTATCGAATGTCCGTTTGCGGCGCAATGAGTTCGGATCATCGACCTCGACCTCGGCAGCCGAGTGAACGATTGGGTCATAAACCGTGATCACCTGACCTGCATATTCGATTGCGCGCGGCACATAGATCTTGTCACCCATCGCATCGCGAATGCCGTTGGAGATTGAGGATTTACCGTTGCCCGGAGGGCCATACATAAGAATGGATCGACCTGCAGAAACTGCGGGCCCAAGATAGCCAAGTAGTTCATCGGGTAGAACAAGATGCCCCATGGCGCCTGTCAGCTCGTCTCGAGTGACCTGAATGTTACGGATCGACTGACGCTTCACCTGTTCACGGTAGACCGACAGAGGCACTGGCATTGCGCCGAAATATTCTGACTGAGAAAGGGCATCGAGTGCGCGGGATTTGCCCGCATCGGTAAGCTGATAGCCCATCTCGCCACCAGAGTTAGCGTTCAGCGTACCGGTCGCCTCGATAAATTTTTGACCTCGGGCAATATCTACCAATTCCTGCGTCACTGCGCGGGGCAGGCAAATCGCCTCGGCAAGCTCGGTCACCTGGTCAATATTCTTCCGGTACATCGTTTTCAGAAGGATATCGCGCATCATCACCAGCGGCAGGCGCATCTCTTCGAGCTTCACCGGTGGGGGAGGTGGCTGTACGCCGGTGGTTACTTGCATATTCATGTCAGTCTGCCCATTGCTCAAAATGCGTTGCAACCGCGGTAAACGCGGACCTTCAACGCATTTTGTCGATGAAACGTGCTGAAATTATGTTCTGCTCAAGGCAGCTAAGGGGCGCTTAATGCCTTACAGCCAAGTATTTATGCGCCGAAACGAATGCCAAGACCAAGGTAAATGACCAGTGTTGCGGCCAAAGAAAAGCCCATTGGAAACTTCTTCGGTCGATGCCAACTGACCCATTCAGGGGCCATGTTGCGAAGGCCCGTCCGCATTACAACGCGGTGTGTGATAAAGCACGCCAATAGATTGATCCCGAAAATATATGCGATCAATGATGCATCGCCGGGTGCCACAAAAGGCGCAGCAGCTGCGATGAACTTTGAGTCGCCGGCTCCCATAAGTCCTATCGCATTTGCCACCATGCCGACGATCAACATAATCACCAACCCAAGAAGACGGATCGGGTAGTCCGGCCAAATCGGGATGACAAAAAGCCCAATCACCAAAAACACAAGCGTAAGTAGTAGGACAGACTTGTTAGGAATACGCATTGCGCTCAGATCACTCCACGTGACCCAAGCACAAATTGGCAACACAAATGGCAGAAACCATGCTGCCGACCAGCTTGTGATCTGCATTACCATTTCTACGCGCTTTCCGCGTTAGCCGTTTTCAAGGGCTTCCAAGCTACGAGCAGCGGCTTCGAAATACTGCGGATGTGTGTCGACCGCGTCCCGCAAAAGACTTTTGCCGATACTCGTATCCCCTTGTTTTATGGCGGAAAGCCCAAGAGTGTATAGCAATTGCGCGCGTTCGACTTGTGTCGTTTCAAGCACTGGCAGAGAGTATTTTTTCTGCGCGCCACGGGCGAGGATCAGGTTGTTCTTTGCTGTGAATAGGCTGTTGTCGCGACGCACAGCATCGCCAAACAAACGCTCTGCACCAGTGTAATCCCCACGGGTCAACTTTGAATAACCCCAGTTATTGAGAACTCCAGCGGGCTGTGTCGTTAGCCCCACGGCAATTTCATAGAAGCTGTCGGCTTTTTCCCACTCTTCATTGCTATCCGCGATCATCGCTTCCAGGCGATAACGCTTAAAGGTCTCATGTGTTGGCGGGATTGCATCCAGAACAGCGTCTGCTTCATCCCATTCATTGTTGCGTATCAATGCGTCTGCATAGTTTACGCTGTCATCTTTGGTCGCGTCTTCATGTTCAATAACCGAGCGCCAGGCGAGAACGGCCTCGGTGTTTCGTTTGGCGCGGATCAAAGAGATTGCCAAGCCGCGACGAAGATCAATCCGATCTGGATTTGCCTCCAACGTACGTTGGAAATGTGCGACGCCTTCATTTGGGTCTGCGACGGTAAGCATCACGTCATTCAGGTTTGTTTCGTCAACAACGTTGAGGTCAGACAAAGCCCTTTCGACTTCGCCTTCATCTTCGCTACATGCTGAAAGAAACAGAACGCCTGCGACGCAGACGCTTTTCAAAAATAGATGGCGCATTTTTTGCGTCCTTTTACTGCCCTTGCCTCATCCTGACACTGACCGGATCAAATAGTCGCTTGAGCCGCGTCGTATCAGTTTAAATTCTTGCTCTAACTCCGGAGTATAACTTGGATTTTCTAATTTTGCGAGTGCTAACCGCAAATTGTCACGTATTGAGTCTGTTTCGCCATGGTCGAGCGCAAATGCACGTTTAAATACCTGCTCTGCTTCACTGTATTCGCCTTTTTCTGTGAGTACGACGCCAAGATTGTTCCAAATCTGCGGTGAGTTAGGTTCAACTTCTGTTGCTTGCCGTAACAATTGTTCGGCAGTATCCAGCCGACCAAGACCGAGATTGGCACTACCTAGACCAGCAAGAACTTCGGCGTCCAAGCCTCGATCAACAGCGGCTCTCGAAAAGTTCTCTAATGCCAGTTCATACTCTCCGGCTTCCATAAGCCTGTGCGCTACGACAATAGGATCGACCGCTTCGCCGCCTTTGGACACGCCGGGTGCGTATGGGTTGTCTTTGTCACGCGAAACACTCTGATCGCAACCTGCGATCAGAGTGACACATAAAATCAGGCATGCGCTTTTTGTTGAGAAATACGTCTGCGCCGACGTTGCCCCACCTGCTGCCATTCTGCCTCTTTGTTTTAGTTAACCCCCATCTCAAAGAGCTCCAAAATGCCCAAAACGGAGGGGCCGACCAAGATGATCAGCAATGGAGGAACAGTAAGCATCATTGTTGCCAAAGTCATCTTTGTCGGAAGCTTATTTGCTTTTTCTTCGGCGCGCATGACCCTTTTGTCACGCATCTCTCCGGCATAAACCCGCAATGCGTCCGCGATAGATGTACCGAAGCTTTGCGACTGAACCAGAACAGTAACAAAGCTAGAGATGTCCTGCACTCCACAACGCTCTGCCATTTCATTGAGAACGGACGGCTTGTCGCGTCCAGCTTTAATTTGGTGAGCGACGAGTTCGAACTCTTCAGCCAGAGCCGGGTAGGACACGGCGATCTCGTTCGCGACTCGAATAATAGACTGGTCCAGGGACTGTCCTGCCTCTACGCAGGTAAGCATCATATCGAGACTGTCAGGGAACCCATCTGTGATTTCCTGTTGACGTTCTTGTTGCCGTTTCGTCACCCAGTACTTTGGGATGTAATAGCCAATGCCGGCTGGAGCAAGAATGTATAGAATGGCCTGCTGGGTCGTCGAGTTTTCGTCTCCGGCCACAAAGACAATATAGTACAGAACACCCACAATCAGGAACCCGATACCAAGCGCGAATTGCGCGAAGTGGAAATATCGAACCGCGTCACGGTTGCGATAACCCGCCTGCATGAGCGTTAGTCTTATCTGACTGAGCTGTTTTTCGTCTTTTGGTTCGAGAAAATTGGCGTATTTATCAAGTTTTTCGTTGCGCTGACCTGTACGTAAGCGCTTCTTTTTTTCTTCCGGTGCAACGCCTGAGCGTGAAGCCTTCTTAATCTTGTCCAGTGGATCCTTTGACTCACGCAGCAACAGCGGCAAAGTCAAAAGAACCAAAACAACACCAAGTGTTCCGACCGCGATCAACGGGCCAAACGGTCCAAGCGTGTCGCTCAGAGCCTGGGATAAATTTTCGAAAAACGCCAAGACAATTACCCCTTACACTTTGATGTTAACCAGAGCGCGCATCACAATAAGGTTTGCAACCAAAAAGAAACCTACGGCAAGACATGCTGGAATGAAGTACGGATGCAACATCGCATCATCGTAATAGTCTGGTTTGATCAACTGAATGCCCACGAGAGCAAGCAGAGGGAAACCCGAAAGGAACTTACCGGACCATTTCGCCTCGGCAGTGATAGCTTTTACGCGGCGGAACAAGCGGAATCGCGAGCGGATGACTTTAGCTAACCCGTCCAAAATCTCGGCGAGGTTACCACCTGATTGCTGTTGGATTGTCACTGCCACAGCAAGGAAGCGTAGATCCTGCATGTCGAGACGCACCGCCATATCTTTCAGCGCCTCACCTATGTCGCGACCATATGCAGCCTCGTCGGCGATGACACCAAACTCTGTTGCCAGCGGGTCCGAGATTTCGCTCGAGACAATGGAAATTGCTGACGTGAATGGGTGGCCTACACGAAGACTGCGAACCATAAGTTCAATCGCGTCAGGAAGTTGTTCTTCCATCAAAGCCATACGCTTTGAGGCCTTCATGTTGACCCAGGTAAAGATTGCGCCAACACCCATAACAGTGGAGACAAAAATTCGTACCGGTACAGACGTAGCCGTGCCGACTGATAGGCCCAAAAAAGCCAGTACCGAACACCCAACCATCAACATGATCAGTTGTTTTGGCGTAAACGCAATCGCCGCCAGTTGAGCTTTGCGAGACAATATGGAGTAAAGCGGGATACTGCGCGCCTTGAGATGTTGCTCCATCTCTTTGCGCAGTTTTTCCATAACCTCTTCGCGATTGCCGCCTTTGTCGAGCATTTCGAGACGACGATTGACACGATTGTTTAGGCTTATTGAACGGCCAAACACAGTAAGGTAAAGGCCCTGCACGAGGACCAGAATACCGATGAAAATCAGGCCATAGATAATCGGTTCTGCACTGATGGACATAACTTGTTACTCCGCCGCGATTGGTTCATAGATCGCCGGTGGAAGATCATATCCCCACAGGCGGAAACGTTCTGAAAAGTTCGACCTCACCCCGGTTCCGGTAAAGTGGCCGATGATTTTGTTGTCAGAGGTCAGACCGATGCGCTGAAAACGGAAGATTTCCTGCATAGAAATCACGTCTCCCTCCATACCGGTTATCTCGGTTACGGACGTCATGCGCCGTGAACCATCTTGAAGACGGCTAGCCTGCACCAATAGGTTCACAGCTGAAGCAATCTGCGAACGCACGGCCTTTAGCGGCATCTCGATTCCGGCCATCGCCACCATGTTTTCCAGACGACTGATACCGTCGCGTGGGTTGTTGGCGTGAATTGTGGTCATTGATCCGTCGTGGCCTGTGTTCATGGCCTGCAACATGTCGATCACCTCTTCACCTCGGGTCTCACCCACGATAATGCGATCTGGACGCATACGAAGTGCGTTTTTCAAACAGTCGCGAGGAGAAACTTCACCCTTGCCTTCAACGTTTGGCGGGCGGCTCTCCATCCGACCAACGTGGGTTTGTTGCAACTGAAGTTCCGCCGTGTCCTCAATCGTCAGGATCCGTTCGGCATTATCGATGAACGATGATAGCGCGTTGAGCGTTGTGGTTTTACCAGAGCCAGTACCGCCGGAGACGATCACATTTAGGCGGGTCGCCACAGCGGCCTGAAGATAGGCTGCCATCTCTTCAGAAAAAGCGCCAAATTTCACCAAGTCATCAATGCCCAGTTTGTCTTTCTTAAATTTACGAATGGAAACCAAACTGCCATCGACGGCAATCGGAGGCACCATCGCGTTGAAACGCGAACCATCTTGCAAACGGGCGTCAACGTAGGGGTTGGATTCGTCCACGCGACGTCCAACCGCTGAAACGATCTTGTCAATGATCCGTAGCAGGTGCTTTTCGTCCTTAAAGGTCGTGTCTGTGATTTCCAGCCTACCGGCGCGTTCCACAAAAACCTGTTGTGGACCATTGACCAGAATATCGTTGACAGTTTCGTCCTTCAGGAGTGGTTCAAGGGGCCCGAGGCCCCGTACTTCATCATAAAGATCTTGTGTAAGCGTCGTTCGATCTTCACGATTCAGAACAATATTTCGTTCCTGAAGTGCTTCGCTTGCAATATCGCCGATCTCGGCTCTCAGGTCTGCCTCGCTGGCTTGATCAAGTGCACCTAGATTAAGGTTGTCAAGCAACGAACGATGCAATTCAATTTTGATTTCCGCCAAACGTTCTTTTCGCTTGCGGTCCTTATCCATTGGGGCGGACGATGCAGGCGAAGTGGGCAATGGCTTGCGCAAAGAAGTCGTTGAAGCTTCGCCGACAGGGGCGGTTTTTACCTCTTCAATTTTTGGAGCATCTTCGGTCTTGGCCGATTTCGCACTGTCTGATTTTTTATACTTGGAGAACATGGTTCAATACGCCTTTTAAGCCGCCTCTTCCGCGTCGGTTTCACCAACCGCGTGCAACGAAGCAGCCAGTTTCGCAATTTCTTTTCGCAACGGATTTTTAGCCCCGGCCACAGACAATGGAGCGCCATGATCGCCGGATTGCATCACTTGGCGTCCACCATCGGGGAGTTGAATCTCTATGCTTATCTCAAGACTTTCAGCCATGCGCTTAACACGGCTCTTGCCGTTCAAGTCTGTGAACTTCGGAGCCCTATTCATGCAAAAGCGCAGCTTCTCAATCGGAAGATCCTCAGACCTCAGCGCGCGCTTGAAGCGCAACGCATTTTGCGCGGATCGCATGTCCAGTTCTAAAGTCGTGAAGTAAATCTGTGCCGCGTTGAGAACCGTTTCTGTCCACTGCACAAGCGTGCCCGGCATGTCGACAATGACATAGTCAAATTTTGCACGGGCATACTCCAACACCTTTTTCACATCTTCTGATGTGATCATGTCTAATGGCAGGATGTCCGGTGGCGCCGTCAGCACCCACATTTTTTCTTCGTAAGCAACAAGAGCCTGTTTGAAGATATCTTCATCCATCGTGTCGGTGTCTGCCCACATTTCGTAAACGACATCGCGGCGCGGCAGATCAAGGAAGGTCGCAACCGTCCCGGTCTGCAAACCGAGATCGATAATACAAACGCGAGGAGCATCCTCTTTTTCGACGTTAGCAAGTTCCCAAGCGAGGTTCACGGCAAGTGTTGTGGCACCCGTGCCGCCAGCAATACCTTGGACTGCAAACAGCACGCCAGCAGCGGGAGCCGAGTCACTTGAGAAGGGTACGCCTGCGGCTGCCATTTCCTGTTTCCGGCGTGTCCGGTCAATTGCAGCCTGCAGTTCATTTTCTGGAAGTGGGTAGGGGACAAATTCGTCGGCACCCTGACGAAGCAAATGATGCAGGGAGGCAGGGCTCACGTCTTCGGCAATCAGGATGACTTTTATGCCGCGGGTTTTTGCAAGCGTAATAATCTCACTCAACATGGAGATCTCGCTCTCATCACTTTGATCGATCGCGAGTGCTACGAACTCCAGGTTCTCTGCTTCAGCTTGGTTGAAGAATGCTAAGGCTTCGGCAAAACCAAGATCGCCCCAGCTTTCGCTAAGCGCGGCTTCCATGTCCTCAATGAGAAGATCAAATTCCTGTACATCTCGACTGATTGTGCAAGCTGTAATTGGACTTGCTTCTGGCTGATTCTGCTCACTACTCATCTCAAGTCGGCCCTATGTAATTTGCGAGGTTACCCCGCTTAAAACCTTATTTTTATGGCTGAACCGACCAAATTACTCCGGACAGGGCTCACCCCACGGAGTCAAACTGCTCGATAATCTTGGCAACATTTAGGCCAAAAGATCGTAATTGTGCGGTATCACAAGACAAAAGAAACCCGCCGAAAACGGCGGGTTTGAGGTGGTCCGGTCTAAGACCAGACAGGGAGAATTGTTTTACTCGTCGCCACCCTCGGTGATCTCGCCACCTTCAGTTACGATGCGCAGATCCGATGGCGGTTTAGCACTGATCACGTATTCGCGTTGAATAACCGCTGCGTATTTACCATCAAGAATAAGAGGATGTGATTTCACAAAGCCACTTACTTCTGTCACCGTTCTCCGGTTTTTCCGTTCACGATTCTGCGTGACGACGAGCGGCTGCGTTTCACCGAATGACGCAACTGCCTCCAGACGCGATCTGGAAATTCCCTGTGAAACAAGAAAGTTCACTACGGCATTTGCACGGCGCTGACCTAGGTTTTTGTTGTAGGCGTTGGACCCAACCAGGTCGGTGTGACCGTACACACGGAAACGCACCTCAGGAAACTGCCTGATCCAAAGCGCTTGTTCGCGAAGAGTGTTACGCGCTCCTTCGTCCAGAAGAGTCGAGTCGAAGGCAAAGTTAACCGTGCTCGGCACTTCCTGAGCAAACCTATTTGCCAGGTTGATAGTGAAAGCGCTTTCGTCAGTCATTACCAATTGGTTCTGTGCGGTTGCGTCACCAAACGCTTCACCGACTGCAAGCCCTCCAGCTTCGCCGAAATAGGACCGATACACGTCGTCCTGCTGCGAGCAGGCCGTCAGGCCCAGAACAGATGCGGTTATGATAAGCTTTTTCATAGTCTCCGCCTTTCTTAGTCCAAAATGTATCCGTAGGACCCGTCAAAGTCCTGACGTGCAACTTCTCCACTGCCACTGTTCGTCTTGTCGATCGCAACGCGACCGTTCAAGAACAGATCTTTCTCAGAAGGAAGCTTCACCCGGTCGGTAGGAAGCGCAAACGCCGCGCCGCTGGTAGGTGACACTAGATGCGCAGTGATGATGATTACCAACTCAGTTTGACCACGCTCGTAGGATGTGCTCCGGAACAGTGTACCAAGTACAGGAATGTCGCCGAGCCATGGGACCTGGTTGTTCAGGTCCGTGAAGTCGTCTTGCAAAAGACCGGCGATCGCGAAGCTTTGCCCATCTCGCAGCACCACTGTCGTGGACGTATCGCGGCGACGGAATGCGCTTATCGCAAAGCCGTTTGCGGTGATACCGTTCGCTGGGTCAAGCGACGAAACGGCTGCACCGAGTTCCAGGTTAATCACCTTGTCGTCGGTCACTCTAGGAATGAAATCAAGTTCGATGCCGAACGGACGGAATTCAATACCAACACCGTCATCACTTACAACCGGGATTGGAAGCTCTCCACCAGCAAGGAACGTGGCTTCTTGTCCGCTAAGTGCGGTCAGGTTAGGCTCAGCTAGTGTGCGTACGATGCCTTTTTGCTCCATCGCTTCGATGAGAATGCCCAACTGCGTAGAGCCTATATCAAATCCAATGAATGTGCCGCTTTGCGCATCCGCTGGTAACACGATTGGCGGGGTGGAATTTCCGATGAGAGTGCCGGTTTCGATGGCCACACCAGAAGATCCCGTTCCGATGCTGTCGATAAACAAGGATGTTCCGAGCTCTTTGGAGATCGTTCTTTGCATTTCTGCAAATCGAACTTTCAACATAACCTGTTGTTTTCCTGAAACAGAAAGCAGGTTTGACACGCGTTCGGGAGCGTAGCGTTGGGCCAAGTCGATAGCACGATCCATCTTAACCACGCTTGAAACCGTACCTGACAGTACGATGCCGTCATTCGCAGCCCTTACTTCGATCTTCTCGCCAGGTAAAATCTGCTGCAGACGCTCTTTGAACTCTGAGATGTCTGGGCTGACCTGCACTTCTACATTGGTGATTAAGCGACCAGTTGCATCAAGAAGCGTCAGTGTTGTACGTCCTGGCGCTTTGCCTAGAACGTAAATTGTACGGTCTGATAGGGTTGAGAAGTCAGCAATCGCTGGGTTGGCAATGCTAAGTTCGGCAAAAGGGACGTCGCTTTCTATTACGACGGCCCGGTTCATTGTAACTTTCAAGTCTTGTGCAGCGCCTTTGCGCACAACTTGAATGTCTTGCGATGTGGCGGGTTGCGCCACAAAGCTGAAGACGACGGCAAACCCGAATAGGGCCGCCTTAACAGCGTTCAAATTTGTCATGTGACCTGCCTTTCCGATCACGCCTCTATTTATCGGGTCTTTACGCCCGGATTGACGCGACTGTGGGGCAATTCGAAAATTTTTGCAAGAATCAATGGGTTTTCTTGCTGTGCTGCTGTGGATTTCAGGGGACAGTGGCGAAAAAGCCGAAGCGCCCTGTGCAAGGGCGCTTCGTCACTACTATATGTAGTATGGCGTGTTAGGAACCTTCCTCATCCGAGCAAGGAATAGGTGTCGCGATGAGTTCGCCACCTCGACGCGTTCTGATGAAACACTGACGTTCTTCTTCAATCGTTGGAGCTTCGATTTCGACGATACCCAACAACGAACGCTGATCGACCTCGATGTTTTCAGCAAGCGTTTCGTCTTCGGCACCAACCAGGGCCAATGACAGTGTCCCGGTTGATTGCGCTTGTGCAAGTGCCGCTACCTGTTCGGGCTTTACGGAAACTGTAACCGTTCTTGCGATTATTGCCTCTGCAGTATCTTCGCTGGATTCCTGGTCGATTGCGATCAACCTAACGGCAGACTGTATCAGCTTGGTGACTTCGGTTCGATTGTCTCGACCGATGCTAACCTTGCCAGTCCAATAGACGTCTACTCGGTCACCCGGACGAAGGAAGCCGGAAACACCGCTCGCGACGTCAACCCTTATCGCAAAAGCGCGCATGCCAGGTTCGAGCTGATATGTCAGGCCGGCATCTGCACCTGGCTCAGTGACCTTAGCTTTCAGCAGAACTTCAAGCGGCTCCATAGTCCGGATGACGGCTCTTGGTTCGTCATCACCCTGCGGGAACAGTTCTTCTTCGGTCAAGAAAACACCTTCTGGCAGAAACTCTTTAGGGTAAGTAATGAGTTTTACATCGTTCATGTAAATTCGCCGACCATATTCGAGTTTTTCTTTGGCGACATAAATGTCGACAGTCTCGATCGGTGGGCGGTTCGCAGCGCGCTCGCGCTCAAGCTCAGCCTGGTAGCCTTGAATAAAGTTTTTTGCCATGTACACGGCAAAGCCAGCAAGGCCAATTCCAAGGACCAAGACAAATCCAAATACCAGACGCATAAGTCGTCCCTTTCGATCGTGACTGCTCTTTTTTTGCGCTTCGCGCTATTCTACAATCTTCCGGATATGCTGCGATTGTGGCTGTATAATGTTTACCGCAAGGCAGATTTTTGAATTCAATGATTTGTAGAGATGATGTTGAAACCTAAAATCTAAAAGTAAGAGCTGCCGCATCAGCAAAGCTGAACGGCAGCACTTAAAAAAAGAGTTGTGGGCTTCAAGGGTTAGTTAAGGCCAACTTGTGTCGACGCGATGCCTGCTGATGCAGCGTTTGCGACGGAGTCAGCGCCGGTTCCTACGGTCGATATGACACCCACACCAAGCCCAACGATTGCAGCAGTCAAAACAACCCAATCCACGGTGATTGCACCATCTTCTTCGAGTGCGAATTTTTTCAACATAATCATCATGATTCACTCATATTCAGGTCAGCATTGATTAATTTGTATTAGAAGAAAGAGGCAAAAATACGGCTAACATAATGATTTCAAATATTTTTTGCCTTTAAAAAGCAAATGGCCGCATGAAATGCGGCCACAAGCAAATTCTATATTTCTACAGCAACGTATTAGCTGCCGGAGCCGCCCGAGCCGCTTGCAACGCCAACTGTTTGACCTGCAACACCAGTCGAGATGTTTGTGGCCAGAGTGTTAACACCACCGCTAACAGCAGTAACGCCTGCAACGCCAAGTCCTACAACAGCTGCGGTCAGAACGACCCAGTCTACTGTTACGGCGCCTTCTTCTTCCTTGCGGAAATTTTCGATGAACTTGATCATTGTTGGTCCCTCCAAAGGATCTAAGCTTTAAGTCAACCGCGCTACAGTCACTCGAGCCAAACTCTCTCTAACGGCCCGCTGTGTTGCGGCATGTGAGACATATGGCCGTCGAATTCCGGCAAGATTTGGGCGTCATTGGAGCCATTTCTGTATATGTTAAGATTTTACATGGAAATTCGCTTAACTACATGAATTTAAATGATAAAAAAATTATTTTTTCGTTGATAAATTCCTGAATGCTCAGATTGACCGATGTTTTTGTGTCTCGGTTGTTTCCAACAAATTAACAAAGCGGGCGACAAAGCATGATTAATGCGTTAATCGTGAAGCAATAACTGAGGCAGAGCAGGCCCAAAAATGCGATTCCTACGATTTACCGCGTTCAGCGCGCTGATTTTGTTCGTATCCCCCGGATATGCTGCGGATCCACCGGCGTTCGAGGACTTTACGTTCAAGATGGGCGCACCGCCCAAGAAAGGTGCGAAGAAACTTATTACTGTGCAAATCGACCCCGAAGAGCAAAAGAAACGTTTTGCGCCGCGCCAAACAGAAAACAAAAGGCCAGATTTAACGGTACCGACTGCAACCTATGCCTGGTTTTGGAATCAGGTTCCAACAGGTGACGCCGAAGAACCAAGCACGCGCCTGCGTTCGGCCATTCGAAATTTGAGTGATGGTCCCAAAGGGGCCTCTGTGCCTGGGCCGCGATTGCAGGATCTGCAATCTATTGTCCGCGATCAGGGTACAAATGTATTGCGCGCTACTATAGGCACGGGCGTATCCCCGGCGCTTGTCTTGGCGGTGATCTCTGTTGAGTCAAGCGGGCGCAGCGATGCGCAAAGCTCCGCAGGAGCGCAGGGTTTGATGCAATTGATGCCGGCAACTGCAGCACGTTTTGGCGTAACAGATAGTTTTTCCCCAGGTGCAAACATTAAGGGCGGTGTTGCTTACCTCGACTGGTTACTGAAAGAATTTGATGGTGACGCAGTATTGGCACTGGCTGGCTACAATGCGGGAGAGAACGCTGTGAAAAAACACAATGGCGTGCCACCATATGCCGAGACGATGGATTACGTGCCGAAGGTTCTCGCGGCATTCCAGGTGGCACGAGGCCTATGTAAAACACCACCTGAACTGATCAGCGATGCGTGCGCGCTCAATCTTACGCAGTAACAACATCGTCTTCCACTTGTCGCCCGTCTAAGCTTTCTTGCGCCGAGCCCCACCTTTCTTGGCGGCTTTCTCTGCGATAAGTTGAACAGCCATTTCTACGGTGACGTCTGTCGGTTCCACACCTTTGGGAAGCGTCGCGTTAATCTTGGACCATTTAACGTAAGGGCCGTAGCGACCATCCATCACATTAATAGGGCCACCGTCATCGGGATGTTCGCCGAGCTCTTTGATTGGTTTTGCTGTTGAGCCACGTCCACGTCCGCCATTGGCTGCTTTCTGGGCCAACTCTTCCACTGCGCGGTTCATCCCAATGGTCCAGACGTCTTCGACATCTTTCAGATTGGCATAAAGCCGTCCGTGCTTCACGAACGGTCCATAGCGACCAATGCCTGCCTCAACCAATTCGCCGTCTTCCGGGTGCGGACCGATTTCACGTGGCAGGGACAAAAGCATGAGCGCTTTCTCTAATGTCATTTCATCTGGCACCCAGCCTTTGGGCAGGCTCGCCCGCGGTGGCTTCTTCACCTCTTCTGTCGGTTCGCCGCGCTGAACATACGGACCAAATCGGCCATTCTTGAGGGTGATCTCATCGCCCGCGTCCTCGCCAAGGAATCGATCCGCGGTCTCGGAAACCTCGCCGCCAATCGCGCGGGTAAAACGGCAATCCGGATAGCAGGAGCATCCAACAAAGCCGCCTGTCCGCGATGTTTTAAGGTGCAGGCTGCCCTGGTCACAGGCCGGGCATTTGCGTGGATCAGTTCCGTCTTCACGTGGCGGATAGAGCTGCGGCGCCAGTACTTCATCCAGGCGGTCGAGCACTTCGGAGATGCGCAATTCGGACGTTTCTGCAATAGCAGCAGAGAAATCCCGCCAGAACTGACCCAGCACAGCCTTATAGTCCGCATTGCCCGCACTGATAACGTCAAGTTCCTCTTCCAGATTGGCGGTGAACTCATAGCCCACGTATTTTCTGAAAAAGTTGAGCAGGAATATGGTAACGATCCGCCCCTTATCCTCAGGGATCAGCCGGTTCTTTTCTTTTCGGACGTAATCCCGATCCTGGATTGTCGTAACAATGCTAGCATAGGTAGAAGGTCGTCCGATGCCGAGCTCCTCCATACGCTTGACAAGCGTGGCTTCGGTGTAGCGCGGTGGTGGCTGGGTGAAGTGCTGTTCCGGTGTAACGGAGGTTTTGGCGCATGCCTCACCCTGCGACATCTGGGGCAACCGCTTTTCATCCTCATCGCTCGCTTGATCGTCGCGTCCTTCTTCATAGACGCGCATAAATCCGTCGAACAAAACCACTTGGCCCGTCGCGCGCAGGCCAACCTGGCGATCAGCGCTTTCAATCTCAACTGTGGTGCGCTCCAACTTCGCGGCATCCATTTGACAGGCCAAGGTGCGTTTCCAGATCAGATCATAAAGCTTGCGCTGGTCCGCGTCTGTCAGTTTCAAGCTTTCTGTGTCATTCACCATCCGTGTCGGGCGAATACATTCATGCGCTTCCTGCGCGTTCTTGGCTTTATTCTTATACACCCGCGGAGAACTGGGCAGATATTGCTCACCATAGCGTTCTTTGATTGCATCACGCGCGGCTTCCACGGCTTCAGGCGCCATGTCGATCCCATCGGTCCGCATATAGGTAATGTGTCCGGCTTCATAAAGACGTTGTGCAGCGCTCATCGTTTGGCGCGCTCCCATGCCGAATTTGCGGCTCGCCTCTTGTTGCAATGTTGAGGTCATGAAGGGCGGGGAAGGGTTACGACTGGCCGGTTTGGCCTGAACTGACGTAACAGTAAGGTCTCGGCTTTGCACGGCCTGCGCGGCCATTTCCGCCTGGGTGGCGTCTTCGAGATCGTATTTGTCGAGCTTCTTGCCCGTCAGGCTGACAAGGCGGGCCTCAAAGCTCTGGCCGCGCGGCGTGGTTAGCTCTGCTTTAACGCTCCAGTATTCGCGGGGTTTGAACGCCTCTATTTCCATCTCGCGTTCTACGATCAGCCGCAGGCAAACCGATTGCACCCGACCCGCGCTGCGCGCGCCGGGAAGTTTGCGCCACAGAACCGGCGAAAGATTGAAGCCTACAAGATAATCCAGAGCACGACGCGCGAGATAGGCCTCGACCAGAGGCGCATCCACATCACGCGGGTTTTGCATTGCCTCTGTCACGGCCCTTTTGGTGATTGCATTAAACACCACCCTACTAACAGGCGTGTCTTTCTTTATAGCTTTACGATTGCGCAGCGCCTCTTCCAGGTGCCAGCTGATTGCCTCGCCCTCGCGGTCGGGGTCCGTGGCAAGGATCAGTGCATTGTCATCTTTCAGGGCGTCAGCGATGGCTTTGATGTGTTTTCGACTATCTGCGCCGACTTCCCATTTCATGGCGAAATCTTCGTCGGGTGTTACTGAGCCATCCTTCGCTGGCAGATCACGCACGTGACCATACGAGGCAAGCACAGTGTAATCATTGCCCAAATACTGATTTATGGTCTTAGCTTTGGCTGGTGATTCCACAACGACGACAGGCATGCACGCTCCTCAAAACCTTGGCCGACTCAACGCAGCCCTTGGCGGCGCAAAATGTGGGGCGCCATTTCAGAATGTCAATGCGTCTGCTTCTCTGGTCTTGAGAGGAGCTGAGACATCAACGCCAAAATTTCTGGACGGAGCGTCCCCCTGCTTTTCTCTAAGTATAACCACATCGGTGCAGTGAAATGCTCAATTATTGGTGAGCAAGTGACTAATGATTTTGCGCATGAATTTCTCATGTAAATGAATGCGCGCTGCTAAGCGAGCTTACGATCATGATGGATCGGTTCTTCTGCTTGGTTGTCCGATGTACCATTTGCGCCAATCGAAATCAGGCCTCCAGCTTGCCGTGTGATGCGCCCGTCCATCTCCAGATCTGTTAGCACTGGCGATACTTCCTGCGCTGACACTGCTAAGTCGCGGATCAGTTGATCCTCCGCAACCGGCGAAGGCCCCAGCCGGTCTAGAATTTGTCGGTGTAATGCAATTGTCTCGCGTAGCGCCCTGCTGGATTGTGCAGGTGTTCGATCCGTGTCACCCGAAACGGAACCAAGATCAAACGTGTTCTGCACTGGGGGTTCTGCCTCTGTTGTGTCCGGAAGCATCTCTTCTATGTCTTTGGCGTTTCTCACCAAAACGGCTCCGTCGCGAAGCAGCATGTTGCAGCCCGCCGCGCGCGGATCGAGAGGATGGCCTGGGACAGCCATAACCTCTCGTCCCTGCTCGAGTGCGATGCGTGCGGTTCCAAGTGAACCAGATTTTGCTGCCGCCTCTACTACGACGACACCTCTTGAGAGACCGGAAATGATACGATTGCGCGTCGGAAAATGTCGAGCGCGCGGCACCATGCCCATGGGCTGTTCTGAAACAACTGCACCATGGTTCAAAATCGATTTTGCGAACTGTGCGTTTTCTGCCGGGTAGGGCACATCGACCCCACCACCCATCACAGCCACCGTACCGGTTTGCAAAGCAGCCTGATGCGCAGCGGTATCGATGCCGCGCGCTAAGCCAGAAACCACGACATATCCTTTTTTGGCCAACGCATTCGACAAGGCCCGCGCCATCCTCAAGCCCAAAGAGGACGCGTTGCGTGCGCCGATAACCGATATCAGAGGTTTCAAAATGACTTCGGCCCGGCCCCGCAACCATATGATGGGCGGCGCGTCAGACAAATTGGCTAATTGATCAGGATATCCCGGCGTTCCGATACAGATCATTTGCGCCCCGTGGGCATCTGCAGCCTTCAATTCCGCGCGTGCGGCGCTTTCGCTGCATGGACTGTAGTGATCAAGACCAGCGTCCGCTGCGACCTTTGGCAACGATTCGAACGCTGCCGAAACGCCGCCATGCTCTGCGACTAATCGATGAAAAGTGGTTGGCCCAACCCGTCGAGAGCGCAACAGACGGAGCCACAATATCCGATCATCTTCCGTGGTGGGTGGGAGTGGGGGGTGAGTGGAAGGATAAACATCCTCGGACATCGTCGCTCCGTCTAGTTGCACAACCTTAGTAGGAGCGTTTTGGTTAATAGCAGGTAAATCAAAATGGCTAAATTTGATTTGTAAGTTTGCAAATTTGTAAGTTGATGAAATCCTAGCTAAAATTACTTGTGCGGGAATTCACTGCCTGCGTAGTCGAGCTGTGGATAACTCTATCCGGTTCACGTTAAGCAACGCAATATTAGCACTTTGTAAACCAATCCGAATCCAACTTTCATGCTTGTGGCAGGACTTTGGCCGGTGAACGAAGCGTTCAGACTTACTGTGCGACACTCGTCGTCAGCCACACCCGATGAGGGACTTGCATTGGTTCACGTGGATACTCACCCGCCAACAATGCCGCTAGTGCCGAATCAAACTGTGCTGTCTCCGCCTCAGATAGTGATGCTGCAACACCCGCACTGGCCCGGATTCGCCCGCGCCAGCCTTCATGACTGTAAGGCTGCGCGACATCAAACGACGCTGTTTCGATCTGTTTGAATCCGGCCGCTGCCAGATCATTGAGCCACTCAGGATAAATCCCGGTACCGCCAGCTCCAGCCCAATCGGGGTTGTGCTGAAGTATAAGCGCCTCTGTTGCCGCGACGACATTTCCCTGTTGCGGCAACCAATCAAAATGCGAGATTAAAAGCCGCCCGTCTGAACGCAATAATCGTTTTGCTTCCTGCGCTGCTTTTGTTCGATCAAACCAATGCCAGCACTGTCCGGCGGTGACCAAATCGAAACCGTCGTCTGGCAGGCCCGTTTGCTCCGCTTGCCCCACTCTATAAGTGATCGAAACGCCGGCCTCTTCATCAAGTGCTCGTGCCTGTACCAAAAGTGCCTCCGCCGGATCCACCCCGATCACGTTCAGGCCGAGCATGGCCAGTCCCCGCGCGATGGTTCCTGTGCCGCAACCCAGATCCACCGCATCCTGCCCGGCCGCAGCAAAACCGCGCGAGGTAAGCAAATCAAAAAAAGCAGGCGGGAAACCAGCCCGGTGTGTGGCGTAATCACCGGCGGTTTGGCCGAAATCAACCTTGGCGCCGAACGCGTGGAGCTTTTCGGTGTCGGTCATCTTTTAAATTCACGCCGCATAACTTAAGTCGCCGAACCGCCAATAGTCAGCCCGCCGATCATCAGCGTCGGTTGACCCACGCCGACCGGCACCCATTGGCCTTGTTTGCCGCAATTGCCGATGCCTGGGTCGAGCGCCAGATCATTTCCGATGCCGCGAATTTCGCGCAGTGCTGTGGCGCCATCTCCGATCAGTGTTGCGCCTTTTAGTGGAGCGCCTGGCTTGCCGTTCTTTACGCGGTAGGCCTCGGTGCAACTGAATACGAATTTGCCCGTTGTGATATCAACCTGTCCGCCGCCAAAGCCCACGGCATAAATGCCGTCCTTGAGATCGGCCAAAATATCCTCCGGCGCGCTCTCTTCGGCGAGCATATAGGTGTTGGTCATCCGCGGCATCGGCGCGTGGGCATAGCTTTCGCGCCTCCCATTGCCGGTTGAGCTTTTGCCCATCAATCGCGCGTTCTGACGATCCTGCATGTAGCCCACCAAAACACCATCCTCGATCAGCGTAGTTGCATTGCTCGCGGTGCCCTCGTCGTCAAATGAAATACTGCCGCGCCGGTCGGGCAGGGTGCCATCATCTAATACAGTGACGCCAGGTGCTGCGATCCGCTCTCCCATCAGACCAGCAAAGGCGGAGCTGCCCTTGCGATTGAAATCGGCCTCAAGCCCGTGCCCGATTGCCTCATGCAACAGGATACCTGGCCAGCCAGGACCCAGCACGACATCCATAACGCCAGCAGGCGCAGGTTCCGCATCAAGATTGACCAGCGCAATACGCAGCGCTTCGCGCGCTTTCGCCTGCCAGTCTTCTGGGTCTAACAAGCCATTCGGCATGATCCGACCTCCACCTGCAGCGGAACCAGTTTCACGCCGACCGTCCCTCTCTACAATCACAGCGATAGACAACCGCGTCATTGGGCGGACATCGGTAAACTCGCCGCCATCGGCGCGCAGAATCACAACCTCCTGCAATGACGCAGTAAGCGAGGCGCTTACCTGCACAACTTTCGGATCGAGCGCCCGCGCGAATGCATCGATCTCGCGCAGCGTCTCAAGCTTCACGGGGAAACTCTGCGCGGCGATCGGGTCAGCATCGGTATAAAGCTTTTGATTTGTGGCTGCCGGAGCAGGGGCCATAGTACCGCCACCGTCTCCAACCGCTAGCCGTGCAGTTTCAACGGCACGTTTCAACGCCTCATCAGAAAGCTCAGAGGAATGCGCATATCCGGTAACTTCGCCGAGCACGGCGCGCAGGCCGAAACCTTCAGAGGCGTCGTAGGACGCGTTTTTGACCTGACCATCATCAAAACTAAGCATTTCAGCGCTGCGTCTTTCAATGAAAAGCTCTCCGTCATCAGCGCCGACAAGTGCCTCTCGCAAACGACGTAAAGACCGTTGCCGATCAAGCGAATTTTCAAACGGACTAAACCGATTTTCCTGCATTATTGCTTCCTGTTCTTATCAGGATTTTTGGCCCTGCTCAGCGTCCGTTTGACGCAACGCAATTCCTTGTAAGTCGATGCAGAATATGATTGTTTGGCGCGAGAAGGCAACGTGGTCAAATGCGCAGTAGGGAATTGCCATGACCCGTGACCTCAGCAGACGACCGATCAGGGTGTAAAATGCGCAATTTATTTAGCTACGTGGCTGCGGCCACAGCCATCTTCGCAGCGCGACCTGCTGCAGCTCAGGAAGCAGAACTAGAAATCGTAGGTGTCCCGGTAGAAAGGGGCATTGGCTTCCAACCCCCAGTGACCGAGCTGGCACGCGATATACAGTGGCTGGACAATATGGTGTTGATCGTCATCACGCTCATCACGCTATTTGTCATCGGTCTGCTTGCCGTATGCATCTTCCGCTACAACAGCAAAACGAACCCAACGCCTGCGACCTTCACGCACAACTCGCCTATTGAGGTGGCTTGGACCGTCGTTCCGATCGTCATTTTGGTGTTCATAGCGGCATTCTCTCTGCCCGTGCTGTTCAAACAGCAGGAGATTCCAGAAGGTGACATCAACATAAAAGTCACAGGCTACCAGTGGTTCTGGGGCTATGAATACACCGATCACGAGTTTGAGTTTGAAAGCTTCATGATTGGCGAGGGCAAAGTGCTCAACGATGAGGTTGTGGCAGAACTAGAAGCCGCTGGATATACCCGCGATGAGTTCCTTTTGGCCACCGACACAGCTGTCGTCGTTCCGGTCAACAAAACCGTTGTCATGCAAGTCACCGGCGCCGATGTGATCCACAGCTGGACGATCCCCGCCTTTGGAGTAAAGCAGGATGCCGTGCCCGGCCGAATTGCTCAACTTTGGTTTAACGCGGATCGGGAAGGCGTCTATTTTGGACAGTGCTCGGAGCTTTGCGGCAAAGATCACGCCTACATGCCAATCACCGTGAAAGTTGTTAGCCAAGCGGCATACGAAGAATGGCTCAAGGGCGCGATCGATACCTATGCCGGCGATCCCGCTACACTGCCCGACAGCGTCAAAGTGGCGTCAACGGAGTAACCTGAGAAAACGAGTGGCCGGGCCCATCTAAGCCCGGCTTAATTTTAACAGTAATGGGGCACCTACGCAGCTTTCGGGGAAGACGATGAGCGACGCAAGCCTTAACAATCCAGCCCTCGGCGCAACGGCGGTTCAGCCGTATGACGCGGGCTTCGGCGACTACTTCGCCCTTCTGAAACCGCGTGTGATGGTTCTGGTGGTGTTTACCGCTTTGATCGGGCTCATTGCTGCGCCCGGTTCCGTCCACCCGATGATCGGCTTTTGTGCGATATTGTTTATTGCCGTTGGCGGTGGTGCGTCCGGCGCACTGAATATGTGGTGGGATGCCGATATTGACGCAGTCATGAAACGCACGCGCAGCAGGCCAGTACCTGGAGGACGCGTAACGCCGCAAGAAGCTTTTGGCTTTGGTATCACGCTTGCCGCGTTTTCCGTCGTCATGCTTGCGCTCGCCACCAACTTTGTTGCCGCCGGGCTCCTTGCTTTCACAATCTTCTTTTACATCGTGATTTACACCATGTGGCTGAAGCGCTGGACGCCGCAGAACATCGTGATCGGCGGCGCCGCAGGCGCTTTTCCTCCAATGATCGGTTGGGCGGCTGCAACAGGCAGCATCTCTATTGAGTCTGTCTTGATGTTCGCGCTTACTTTCATGTGGACGCCACCGCATTTCTGGGCCTTGGCGCTGTTCACTCGGCAAGATTACGACAACGCAGAAGTTCCAATGCTGACCGTCACCCATGGACGTCGGTCCACCCGGGCGCATATCCTAGTGTACACTTTGCTCTTGGCAGCACTCGCGCTTGCGCTGGGCTTTTCGAGTGTTGGCGGGCCAATCTACCTGGTTGGAGCGCTTCTTTTGAACGCACAATTCGTAAAGGGCGCAATTGATATTTGGCGCCGCGATGAAGAGATTGCGGAGAGTGATTACTTCGCGGTTGAACGCAAGTTCTTTAAAGCGTCGCTTACTTATCTTTTCGCTCATTTCGGCCTGATCGGCGTCGAAGTCATGTTGAGCCCATTTGGCTTAGGAGGCTGGTGATTATGCCCCTGTCGCGCCAACATGAAATGCACAATCGACGGCTCAGCCGCAATATCGGTCTGGGCATTGCGCTGGCTGCTTTTGTCGCACTCGTGTTTGGCCTGACTATGGTAAAGGTATCTACAGATGATTTCACAACGCCCCTGGCGAGTGAGGTGAACTGATGGCATTGGACCCGAAAAGCAAAACTGTGCTGCAACTGATCTGTGTGGGCGTGTTCATGGGTGGTCTGGCATGGGCCTCAGTGCCACTGTACGACTGGTTTTGCCGCGTCACAGGCTATGGCGGGGCAACCGATGTGGCCGAAACCGGATCGGACGAAATCCTTGAGCAAACGATCAAAGTGCGTTTTGACGCCTCCCAAGAGCGTGGGTTCCCATGGACGTTCAAACCAGCGCAACGGGAAATGGAAATTCGCATCGGTGAAACCGGGCTGGCTTTCTATGAGGCGCATAACCCGACAAATCGACCGATTGCAGGCTCTTCAAGCTACAATGTCACGCCTTTTGAGGCCGGGGGATATTTCGTCAAAATCGACTGTTTTTGCTTTCAGGAACAAGTGCTGCAGCCCGGTGAAACCGTGATGATGCCGGTTACGTTTTTTGTCGATCCAGATATTGTCGAAGACCGCGATGCGAAGTACACGCACACGATAACGCTTGGCTACACGTTCTATCAAATAGACATGCCGGAAGATGACGACACGCAAGCGATGCTAGAGACCGGGCAAAGCCCGCGTATCGAGTAACCACGAAGAGGGACGCGTAACATGGCGCATGAAAAGAACCACGACTACCATATTCTGAACCCCTCGGTTTGGCCGCTTGTCGCGGCGGTGGCAGCGTTCACGATGCTGTTCGGTGCCGTTCAATGGATGCATAACGGTATTCCATGGATTTTCGTGGCTGGTTTCGTGGGCGTGTTGGTTTCGATGTTCTACTGGTGGGCCGAAGCGATAAAAGAAAGCCATGCCGGTGATCACACACCGGTGGTGCGAATTGGTCTTCGCTACGGCTTCATTATGTTCATCATGTCAGAAGTGATGTTCTTTGCCGCGTGGTTCTGGAGTTTTTTTAAGAACGCCATTTATCCCATGAGCGATCAGTCTCCGGCCGTTGACGGTGTCTGGCCTCCTGTGGGTATTGAGACCTTTGATCCCTGGCACCTACCGCTGATCAACACGCTTATCCTGCTCTGCTCGGGCTGTGCGGCTACGTGGGCGCACCACGCGCTGGTTCATGAAAACAATCGGCCTGACATTAAGAATGGCCTGCTTTTGGCAGTTGGACTCGGGGTCCTTTTCACGGTCTTCCAAGTTTATGAGTACTACCATGCCTCGTTTGGCTTCGGCAAAGGCTGCGAAGTTTACTGTTCCAACTTCATCCTACCCACGATGTTTCACGGCCTTCATGTGGTGATTGGCACGATCTTCTTACTGGTGTGCTACTTCCGTGCACGTGTTGGTCACTTCACACCGGAGAAACACATCGGGTTTGAGGCGGCTGCTTGGTATTGGCACTTCGTGGATGTGGTTTGGCTGTTCTTGTTTGCGGCGGTCTACATCTGGGGCGTCTAAAGACAGGCTATTTTCTTTTAGCTGAAAGTCGTGCTTCCCTTAGCTCGGACGCGGGAAATCAGCACGTTATGTAAATGAAAATCCTATGGCTATCAGAACAGCAGACTGCTTGAAGCACCCCGAGGGATTGGTATAGCTGCCGCGGTTTTCGAGGGATCAGATGCGCATCTTGGCACCATTGCTGTTTGGGTTGGCGGGCGTGGCCATACTGGTTTCGCTTGGCGTTTGGCAGATGCAGCGCCTCGCCTGGAAAGAAGGGGTGCTTGCCGAGATTGAGGCCAAGATTGCCGGTGCGCCGATTGAAATCCCGTTACAGCCACAAGAAGAAACTCACAAATACCGTTCTGTTGAATTGACCGGGACCTTTGGCGAAGGTGCTTTACGCGTTTTGGTCAGCCGTAAAAGGATTGGCGCGGGTTACCGTTTGATCTCTCCGTTCAAGACGGAACAAGGTCGCACGCTGCTTGTTGATCGCGGTTTTATCCGGTTGCAGACGCCTTTGGAGCCAGCACCGCAAGGGCAAGTCACGGTCGAGGGCAACATTCACTGGCCGGATGATCGCAATAGCTCTACGCCAGCTAACGACATTGCAGGCAACACATGGTTTGCCCGTGATCTCGATCAAATGGCAGCGCAGCTAAAGACTGAACCGGTTCTGATCGTAGCGCGTGAAATGTCGCAACCAGACGGCGCTTTGACGCCCTTGCCGGTCGACACATCCGGCATTCCCAACGATCACTTGCAATACGCCATCACATGGTTCTCTTTGGCCGTGGTCTGGATCATCATGACCGGCTATTACATCTTTCGCAGCCGTAAATCGGTAAAAGGCTAGAAGCGCATGAAGTACATTTCGACCCGCGGAACCGCGCCGGTACTGAGTTTTGAAGAGGCGATGCTGACCGGACTTGCGCGCGATGGCGGGCTGTACCTGCCGGAGAACATCCCGCAATTGAGTTCAGCTGAAATCGCTGCTCTGCACGGCGCGAGCTATGAGGAAGCGGCATTTATCGTCATGCGGCCTTACATGGGCATTACGTTCACCGAAGATGAGTTTCGCACCATTATAGATCGCGCTTACGCAGGTTTTGGCCATGCCGCACGTGCGCCACTGAAACAGCTAGACAGCGGGCATTTCCTGTTAGAGTTGTTTCATGGCCCGACTCTCGCCTTCAAAGACTTTGCGATGCAGCTTATCGGTCAGATGTTTGAGGCCTCGCTCACACGCTCTGGCAAACGCGTGACTATTGTCGGGGCGACCTCTGGCGACACGGGCTCAGCCGCTATTGAGGCTTTCCGTGGGCTGGCGGCGGTGGATGTTTTCATCCTTTATCCCCATGGCCGCGTTTCCGAAGTTCAGCGTCGGCAGATGACCACGCCAACCGAAAGCAACGTACATGCGCTTGCGGTCGATGGTGATTTTGACGACTGTCAGGCCCGCGTAAAGGACATGTTCAACGATTTTGCTTTCCGCGATGGGGTAGGCCTTGCGGGCGTGAACTCGATCAACTGGGCAAGGGTGCTAGCACAGGTTGTTTATTATTTCACTTCTGCGGTCTCGCTTGGAGCGCCAGAGCGCTCGGTAAGTTTCACGGTGCCCACCGGTAACTTCGGTGACATTTTTGCGGGGCTTATCGCCAAACGCATGGGTTTGCCAATTGACCGGCTGGTGGTGGCCACCAACCAGAATGATATCCT
Source organism: Pseudomonadota bacterium (assembly GCA_039180185.1). Taxonomy (GTDB): domain Bacteria; phylum Pseudomonadota; class Alphaproteobacteria; order Rhodobacterales; family Rhodobacteraceae; genus Roseovarius. The sequence continues at coordinate 25,123 of JBCDDS010000005.1, forward strand.
GCACCGTTGCCTGAACACGTCGGATTACAAACCGGACGGGGTGATGCCGTCGATCAGCCCTTCTATGGATATTCAAGTGAGTTCAAATTTCGAACGCGCACTTTATCTGGCCTATGATCAGGATTGCGCGGCGGTCGCGCAGCTCATGGAAGAGCTTAAGTCAGGTGGGTTTTCGGTCAGCCAAGGTGCATTGCAAGCGCTGCGCGAAAACTTTGACTCCGGGCGCGCCTCGGAGGCAGAAACCAGTGCGGCAATCAAAACAACTCTGGCGCAAAGTGCGGAACTTCTTTGTCCTCATACCGCCGTCGGTGTGAAAGTCGCAGAAGAACAGCGTTCCTCCGAAACACCAATGATCACACTTGCTACGGCGCACCCTGCAAAGTTCCCCGATGCCGTGAAACAAGCGACCGATATTCATCCCCCCTTGCCGGACCGTATGTCGGACCTGTATGAGCGGTCTGAACGGGTGACACGCGTCGCCAACGATCTTACCGCCATCGAAACCATCATCAGGGATCGCACGAAACATTGAGCGTTAAACTCACAACTTTGAGCAACGGCTTTCGGGTCGTCACAGAGCATATGCCCGGGCTGCAATCGGCGGCTGTGGGAGTCTGGGTGCTGGCCGGGGCACGCCATGAAGAAGCCAGCCAAAATGGCATCGCGCATTTTCTGGAACATATGGCATTCAAAGGTACCAATAGGCGCAACGCGTTGCAGATCGCCGAGGCGATCGAGGATGTCGGAGGCTATATCAATGCCTATACCTCAAGAGAGGTCACGGCCTATTACGCGCGTGTTTTGCAGGATGATGTGCCATTGGCAGTCGATGTGCTCGCCGACATTCTGCGCAACCCAGTGTTTGATCCACGTGAGATTGAGATTGAGCGCGGTGTGATCCTCCAGGAGATCGGGCAGGCGCTCGATACGCCTGACGACATCATTTTTGATTGGTTGCAAGAGACGGCCTATCCCAACCATCCGCTGGGGCGTGCGATCCTCGGCCCAGCAGAGCGCGTGCGCGGTTTTGCCCGCGAGGATCTGACCCGGTTTGTGGGACAGCGCTACCGTCCAGGCCAGATGATCCTGTCTGCGGCGGGGGCGGTGGAACATGAGGCGCTTGTAAAACTGGCAGTGAAACTATTCGGCGACATGAGCGCGTCTGACATTCAAGAGCCGCCAAGCGCCAGGTTTGCGGGCGGCGAAACACGCCAGGTTAAGTCCTTGGAGCAGGCGCATTTTGCGTTGGCTTTGGAAAGCCCCGATTATCGTGATCCGGCAATCTATGCCTCGCAGATTTATGCCTCTGCGCTTGGTGGCTCAATGTCTTCGCGGTTGTTTCAAGAGATCCGTGAGAAACGTGGGCTCTGCTATACGATTTACGCACAAGCCGGTGCCTATGCTGACACAGGCATGTTGACGATCTATGCCGGCACATCAGCCAACGAAATGCCCGAACTGGCGCAATTGACCATTGATGAGATCAAACGCGCCGCCGATGATATGTCTCAGGCCGAGCTTGACCGGGCCCGGGCGCAGATGAAAGCAGGGCTTTTGATGGGCCTTGAAAGTCCCTCCAATCGAGCAGAGCGGCTCGCCCGTATGTTACAGATCTGGCAGAAAGTGCCGTCGCTTGAAGAAGTCGTCGAACGCATCGATGCGGTCAGCCTCACCGATCTGCGTGATCTGGCTGCGCGCATCGCGGTTGAGGCTCCAGCAGCCATGGCGCTTTACGGTCCAGTAGACAGCGCGCCGTCGCTGGAGGAGCTGCAACAGAGGCGCGCGGCTTAATGCTACTTCCAAGGCGCAAGGTCAGGATCGAGACGGAACGATTGACTCTGCGCCAGCCGGTGTTGAATGACTACCGGCGATGGTCTTCACTGCGCGACAATAGCGCTGAGTTTCTCACCCCGTGGGAGCCGCAATGGGCCGCGGACCACTTGTCACGTAAAGGCTTCGCTAATCGGGTATACTGGTCTCAACGCACAATTGGGTCTGGGTCTGCTCTGCCACTTTTCATCGAACGCCGTGAGGATGAGGCATTGGTCGGGGCCATCACGCTCGACAACATCCGTCGCGGCCCGGCGCAGGCAGGTACATTGGGGTACTGGACCGGGCAGCCCTTCATTCGCAAAGGTTATATGCGTGAGGCGATTGCAGCACTCACTCATCACGCCTTTGAACGGCTGGATCTATCGAGGCTTGAGGCCGCGTGCCTGCCAGAAAACACCCCTTCGCGCAAATTGCTTGAGGCCACAGGGTTCAAATATGAAGGCGTTGCGCAAAGCTATTTGCAGATCAACGGCCGTTGGCGCACCCATGTGCTCTATGCGTCTTTGCGCTCGGATCGGCGTGGGAAGACAGATGCGGGTTGACGCAGTTCGAACGAGTTTGAAAAATACCTTGATGGCTTGGATGCAAACGCATATCGGAAACTAATGTTACGGCATTTCAGACTTTTTGGCTTTGGATTCACTATTGTTTTAGCCGTTGTTTTTCAATTTCTGCTTATCAGCTCGGCTCACGCGCAGGACGATCAGCTTAAGATTCTTACAATCGAAAGACCGCCGTTTTCATATATTGAGGACGGACAACCCACGGGTTTCAGTGTCGAGTTGATGCAAAAAATCGCTGTTGAACTGGAGCGCGAGGTCGAGTTTCAGTTTGTAAACGAATTCGCCGACATGCTCGACGCCGTGGAACGCGGCGAGGTTGACGGAGCGATCGCTAATATCTCGATCACGTCTGCCCGAGAAGCAAAGATGGATTTTAGTCAGCCGATCTACGAGAGCGGCCTTCGCATCATGACGAAGAAAAGCAATACGGATCCGAGCATCTGGAGTGTCTTGGCACGTTGGGAACTGGTCTATCTTGTGGGTGCTGGGTTTGGCATTCTGTTCCTCCTCGGCATGCTGATGTGGATGCTAGAGCGCAAAAAACAGCCCTATTTTCAACTCGGCGCGCGCGAGGCCATGTTTCCTTCCTTTTGGTGGGCGCTGAACCTGGTCATCAATGGTGGATTTGAGGTCACCATGCCGCGCACAGTCTTGGGCCGATTGCTAGGCGTTATGATGGTGGTATCCAGCCTTTTCGTGGTGTCGCTGTTTGTGGCCAATATTACCGCGGCGCTCACGGTGAAAGCGATCCAAGGTTCGATCCAAACACTCCAAGACCTGAATGATCGCCGCGCTGGAACGACCCAAGGCTCTACAGCCACTGCATTTTTAGAAAGTAAGGACGTTGCCCACAAGAAGTTCGCCAGTTATCGCGATCTTATAGACGCATTCGAGAATGATGAGTTGGACGCGGTATTCTTCGATGGTCCAATTTTATCATTCTATGTGACCAACGTCGCCGATGGCGACGCGTTTCTGCTGGATCAGATATTCAGGCAAGAAGACTATGGGATCGCATTGCCGCAGGGCAGCGAATTGCGCGAACCAATCAATCGCGTTCTGCTTCGTATGGTGGAAAGCGGAGAGTACTCAGAACTTGACGAATCCTGGTTCGGCAAACCTTAACCCGACCAGCTAAACCAAGTCAGCGCGAAACGGAAAATCCGTTATGGATGACCTCAAGCTTATTGCCAAAGGGGTCACGCACATAGGCGGAAAAAACATCAGGCATCGGATAGGCATCGCGTATGCCCGGTGCTCCTTCATCTGTCCCGCCAAGCTCCAGTGCTTTCCCATAGAAGGCGCGCACGGCAGCCTGACTGGGCGCACTAAAACCTATATGCGTGCCATTGCCACCGGAACAGGGGTTGCCATCGAACGGTAACAAAAGAAGAAATTCGATCCGGCCTTCACCGTAGGTGGCAAATCCCTCGCCTGACGCCAGGCAAGGACACCCAACAGTTTCCAACACGGGATCATAGAAGCCTTGCGCTTCGGCAATGTCTGAGACCCCGACGCTAAGATGATCGACTAAGGGCATGGTGACATCTCCTTTTTATTTTCAGTGATGTGCCCAAGATAGCATATCATCTCCGCAGACCTGACAGAGCGGACCCAATCAAATGTCGAAACCGGCTGAGGTTGATCATCGGCCTTTCAACTCCGCGTGACGCTCGCTGCAAAACACCCGCGCTTGGCGTAATGCAGATGAATGTAAGCCACCGATGTGTTTTTGAAGAAGAGTTCAATCGCATTTGATAGCTCTTTGCCGTCTACAATTTCTGCCTCAATGATCATGTCCTGGGCATCAAAGGCGCGCACTGAGATCAGTCTGTTCGACAAGGACTCTGGCACAGACCCTGACGCCAACCTTGCCTGCTTTGCACCTTCAATCACGTAAATCGCATGACACGACCGGTAGGGCGAGTTTGCGGGTTGATGCTCGTGATTTACCAGAAAAATGGTGTCGCCGACCTTTGCCTCGCTGAGGCTAACCCGGCAAGGTGCTCCCGGGTGATCTGTTACAACCTCTCGGATGGCATTTTGCTCTGCTAACTCCTGGTTGGAAAGGCCAGACAAGTGAGCGAAAGGCTCGGCTGGCAGTGCTTTTATTTGAAAGGTCATTTAAGTGCTCCGTGTTGCTCTTGCATTGAAATAGTCACACCACTCTCGGACGATCCACCCGGTTCTTGCGCATTGCGAAACGACGGAAATGAATTGATCATGCGCTAAAACTTGCCAATTTTATGGGAGTTTGGTCCGTTTATATTGTGTACACTTGCATACAATTACTTCATATGCGATAGGTATGCTGCAGTGCAGCAAATAGGTGCCACATGACAAAGCCAACATTTTCCAAGGAAGAAATAGACAAACGTATTGTATTTCATACTGATGAAGAAATCATGGAGGTGAGTTTCGAAGACCTGAAACTCGGACACTCAATCGACGTAAACCTCTTTTATGACCGGATCGAAGAGCGTATTGCCGAAACAGGTCACGATCTTTGGTTCTTCTTGGTCAATTACTGCAATACACGCATAGAGCCGGAGGCGTGGTTTGCGTTTTCGCGAAGAGGTAAGGCGCTCAACCTTGCCCACTCGATGGGATCGGTTCGTTTTGACGCCTCTGATGTAACGCTTCGTCAAATAGAGAGCGCTGGTTCTCGTGAGAATTTCGATCCCAACCTGTTTTACGACCGCAAGAGTGCACTGGCGCATTTGAAAACGTTGCCGTCGCGCCGGGTCGCGAAAGCGGCAGAAAAAGTTCTAAGCTTTGCGCGTTCCGACATAAATTGGCGCGTTGAATTCCTACCCAAGCAAGACACCATGCATGTCGACTTCTCTAACCTGTCGTTCGAACACGCCGCAGATGTAAACCTGTTCTACGACTTTATCGAAGAACAGCTAAAATCGTTGAACCGCAAATGGTTCTTTCTGGTCAATTACAACGGTACGCGCATTCAATCGCCAGCCTGGGTTCAGAAATCCGCGCGAAGCAAGCAACTCAACAAAACCTGGTCTCTGGGATCGGTCCGTTACGCACTTGGTTCTGAAACCGAGACAGATATCCGCCTTCGCGCCGAAAGCGGCGGCACACGCCCAAATATTCGTAACACTGTTGATGAGGCTTGGGAGTTGATCGCAGAGATGAAGGCCAGTTTATCAACCGCATAACGCGGCGCGACATTTCCGTTGTTGATCAAAATCGTGCATTGAAGATCGCGCAAGGCTTGCACTAACCTGAATAGGTCAACTCAGGTCTGTTCATGCTCAGGATTTTCCTCGCTCTGGTTTTTCTGCTTCCTACGAGCTTTGCGCACGCGCAAGAGCAGGAGCGTAAGCGGAGCCATTGTCATGCGGTGGCGCAAAGTGCACCGGGGCTGCTTTACCTGCACAAAGCCAACTTTCGTGAACCCGTATCCGAGGATAAAGCGCGACTTCACTATATTGGGCATGCCAGTTTTCTAATCCAGGCACAGGGCGGCACCAGCGCCGTCACCGACTACAGCGGTTTCATTGGCAATGTCGATTTCATTCCCGATGTGGTCACGATGAATAAGGCGCATGTCACCCATTGGACGGCCTTTCCCGATCCGGCCATTCCCAATGTGCTGCCCGGTTGGGGCGAAGAGTTCGGCTCCGGCATTTCGCATTATCTCGATTTCGGCGACTTGGTTGTCCGCAACGTCAACACGGATGTGGTCTCACCCTTCTCGGCAGAGAAGGAACCCAACGCCAATTCCATCTTTGTTTTTGAACTGGCTGGTCTCTGCGTAGGGCATCTGGGGCATCTGCATCACGAACCCACGGATGCGCAATATGCGGCGCTTGGCCGGATCGATGTGGTCATGGCCCCGGTCGATGGCGGCTTTACCATGCCCTTGGGTCAAATGATCCGGGTGATCAAACGCCTTCGTTCCTCGATCGTGATCCCGATGCATTGGTTCGATAGCTCCGGCCTTTTCCGTTTCACCAGTGCCATGCAGGAGGAGTTTCGTGTCATCGAGGTCGGAGGACCAGAACTCACCGTCTCGCTGGAAACTCTGCCATCAGAGCCGACGGTGATGGTGCTGATCCCGTCGTTCTTGCAAGATCCGTAGGGCGCGTGAAAATTATCTTGAAGAGAGTGTGTAACTTAATTGAAGCTTTTAGCGCTTGCGGTCGCGACGTGAACTCATGGGTTGGAAAGCAACGCCGACATGCGCCTCGCAGTACGGCTTACCTGCTTGCACCGGCAAACCGCAGAACCAGAAATCTGGTGTCGCCGGATCACCGACAGGCCATTTGCATGTCCGCTCAGTCAGCTCCATCAGGTTGAGCTTCTTAGCCTTTTTCTCAATTTCATTGACCTTCGCCAGTGCTGCCGGGTCGATCTCATTGGCGGAGGGTTGCGGGGGCAGGGGCTGTCCGGCGGGAATAATCGGCTTGATCCGGCTCGCCGGCGCAGGGGTGGCCTCTTTCTCGGGCTTGGTCTTAGCTTTCGTTGCGGGTTTTGCTGCTGCTTTTGCCTTTGCGCCGCCCTTGGCTTTGGTACCAGCGTCAGAGCCACCGGCACCGTTGCGGTTGGACAGGCCCAGACGATGCACTTTGCCAATGACTGCGTTGCGCGTCACACCGCCCAATTCTTTTGCGATATGGCTAGCGGATTGGCCTTCCGCCCAAAGCTTTTTCAACAATTCAACGCGCTCGTCGTTCCAGGACATGGGGACCCTTTCCATTTGCCTCGCTTTTGCCCTATCACCTTCACGCGGCGGGCTCAGCTGCGATATACTATTCTAGTCACTGGGCCATGAGTTACAAGCCGCAGAACGCAAACAATTGGGTCTGTTGCGCAATGGCGATGCAGGAAAACTCTTCAATGGGCGATCGCCGCTTCGGGCGGGTCAACTGGCTTGGTCTGAGAACGCTGGTCCGGCGTGAGTTGCAGCGCTTTCTGAGTGTGTGGACCCAGACGATCATCGCACCGCTGGTCACCGCGGGTCTGTTTCTGATGATCTTCTCAATTGCCATCGGTACGCGACGTGGAGACGTCGCAGGCGTGCCGTTCACCACATTCATCGCACCGGGCATACTTATGATGAGCGTGGTGCAAAACGCTTTTGCCAACACCTCCTCATCCATCCTGATCGCCAAGATTCAGGGCAATATTGTCGACACCTTGATGCCACCGCTTTCCGCTGGTGAGTTGTTGGTTGGCTATCTGTCCGGCGCCGTGGGCCGCGGTCTTCTTGTGGCGGTTTCGATTGCTTTGGGGCTTGCGCTCACTCTTGAGATTGTGCCCCAGCACCCGGTGATTTTCTTGGGCTATGTGATCCTCGGATCGATCCTGCTCGGAGGATTGGGGATGATCGCCGCGATCTATGCCAATAAATACGATCAGATGGCCGCGATCACCAACTTTGTGGTGACCCCTTTGGCCTTTCTGTCGGGCACATTCTATTCTGTCAAATCCCTGCCGGACACGCTGGCCAAGGTCAGCAGCGTCAATCCGGTATTCTACCTGATTGACGGCGGACGCTACGGTGTGATCGGTGTCTCCGACGCACCGTTGGCTTTAGGATTTGGCGTAGTCGGCATGGTCACGCTAATAGTCTGCGCTTACGCATGGTATCTGCTGAAAACCGGGTATCGGTTAAAGGCCTAACAGCGCAGCTCAACGGCAGAGTGTTTCCGCCCGTTCGCCGTAAGCGCGATAAGCTTCCCAAAACTGTTCGTCGCGCAGTCGTGTGGAGACGCGAATGACCTGCGCTTCCTGTGGGTTCCGGTAAAATCCTGCAGCACGCTGTTGTTGCGGTTGCGTCAGCGTTTGGTTCGCGGCCACCTGAATGCAACTGCAAAGGCGGGCGGTCGTGCCATCACGGCCCGAAGAACGGCAGGCACTATGGATCGGGCCTGTCGAATGTACCAAATTACGGGTTGCCTGATATGTCGTGGGGGTCGCACCGTGCTGTTCGGCGCGCCCACAGGCCACAAGCATAATGCCCATGACCAATGAAACTGTCATCCTCATAAGTGACGTCCTGCTGTTACCTCTTCCCTGGCGCAAAGCGGTATATGCCGTCTGACCTGCGCTCTAATTACCCCGCACTATGACCGATTTGAGGGGTTTTTTCAATTCACAAGACAATGGAAGCACGCGCCGCGATGCAGTGATGATTCAACCCGAGAAGAGATCGTAAAATCGCTTGGGCAAAAACGAGCCTTTTTTCAGTGCCGGGTTCTTGCTGTCGGACCGGTTGAACGTCACTTCGATGCCAGGTTGCGCGTCGCGTTCTATGGTTTGTCTCGGGATATGCACAATGAGCCGAGTGTTCTCACGCCATGGCATATCGGTCTTCACACAGGCGGCATCAGCTCCAGCATAGGATTTTGCAGGTTTGACGCGGTTGAGAAAACGCAAATCGCGATGAACGGTGGTGTCGCCAACGCGAATACTTCCTTTGGAAAGTACTTTTTCGCCGCTGCGCCGTACATAGGCGACGAGCACTTCGCTCTGCGCCCAGACCCCGCAAATCGCCAATGTGCCATCGGTTGCGCGCCTTGGTTCCACAGCGACCGTAATGCCACCACCGATATTGTAATCGCCGCCACCCAAGGTCGGGCTCGGGCCCAGTTTCACAGAGCTTGCGGCCATGGACGCTGTGGCCAGAACGGCGAGACAAGCGGAGAAGGAAAGGGTTCGCAACATCGGGACACTCCTTTGGCAATAAGATAGGAGCTATCTGATGCCCGGGCAAGCCGGGCGACTTTGCAAGTGATCTTTGGTGAAAACTAACCTTCGGGCGGTGCGCTGCGTGCGGTCAAACCGTCTGACCATGTTAGCGTTCGGGTGGTCCAGCCCTTAGGCACGGAATGACCGCGCGGGTGAAGGACGAGTTCCAGCGCGCTACCGGGTGCGCAGTTGTTCCAGCGTCGCACCAGTTTGTCCTCCTCTGGCAGCGACTGACCGGGGGTGTCGACCGCACAGCCATTGGTGCGCCGCAGCATAGTCATCCCCTTAAAGAGATCGCCCTGTTCCAGCCGCCCGATGGGACGGCCTTCAATGGGTACAATCCGGTCGGTCCAGCCGTGCACATGTCGCAATCGCACCGGACCAGCGCAGGTTTCCGGCAAAGGCCGCCAGAGCAGACCCGCAACAGGAGCAAAGGCATGGAACGCCTCCGGCGCATTACAGGCCGCGCGCCAGGTCATCATGCCGCCGCCGGAAAACCCACCCAGAACCATGCGAGAGCGATCCAGCCCAAAGCGCTCTGCTGCATCATCGGCCACGCGGGTGAGATAGGCCACATCATCGCGCAGCGTCGGGCCGGAAAACCCGCCTGCGTTCCAGTAGTGTCCGCGCTTGCGGCTTTTGATCCTAGAGCCCTGCGGCGCGATCAGCGCGTAACCTGCCACATGGGCTGCGCGACGCATTGCGGTGTTGCGGACTTCGCCGCGCCCCGACCCGGCCCAACCATGCAGGAAGAGGAGGGCTGGTGGATTTTCAACGCCCTCGGGCTTGGTGATGTAATAAACGCCGCCTTCAACCTTACAGGCATGGTCGGCATCCCCACAGGCCTGCGCGGTGGTGGCCAAAGAAAGCGCGGCAACAAGCGCCAAAACAAAACGAACCATATCTCACCTCCTGCGCGCTCCCTAACGCCGAGAGGTTGCCATTGGCTTAATGAGAATGAAGCGATCCGCTAGCCGCGTGAGCACCGGGCCTCGGATCGGCGATCAAAACCCGTTCTAAAGCCCTTTATTCCAGTCAATCCGCGACCAATCCGAGCGTCGCGCCCACTTCACCAAATCGCCGGTCCCTCGGGGAGGCCCGGCGCTCGCGCGGCGGCTTCGCCTCGATTCCGCGCGGTTCAAACCCAAACGCCAAACAAACCCCGTAGGGTGGGTGAAAACCCACGCGCGCTAAGTGTCAATCAAAGGCGGAAGATGGTCGATGTCTGACCCGTCCCCCGGCGATCCTGGCGCAATTACCGTTTTGAAGCAATTTGCCAAACCATCTGTCAACGCCTCTGCATCAGCGCCGAGTAAAAGAACACCGCCTGAGATTATGGCGCCCCATAAGACCTTCGAAGTGATTAAGCCAGCCGTACCTTCACCTGCCTTTTCGTAGAATGCATCAGCAAAAAGTCTTTTGGGCGAACCGGCGTCAATATCTTCTTTCAAGGCGTTTATTTCTGCGTTTGCAGAAGACAGCCGCCGGTTCAACTCCGATATAGTATATGCCATCAGAGTGATGAGCTCTGCCAGATGTTGTTCTTGCTCACTTGGGGCGGTTGTGCCGCTCAGAACAACTGCAATCTGATCAAGTATTTGTGGAAGGTTTTCAAGAGGTACCAACGCTTCCGGCAAGGCGTTGGAAATCTCTCTCTTGTAAGCAGCAATAGCCATTTTGATAAGGCTCTGTAGGCCGTTAGTAGTCAAGATAACGGAAGTGGCAGATCGCAACAGCTTCTTTGACTGCTTTGCCGCATCATCCTTGGAAAGACTTTGTTCTTCACGCCATCGCTCTTCAATCCGCGCAATCTCATCGGCGACCGATCGCGGACCGGAATTCCAAAATTCCTCTTCGATCAATGCCACCCGCCGCTGCAATTCCCAAGGAAGGTGATTCCCGGTCAACCACCCCTGATACCACCTGCGCCAGAACTCCCATTCTTTACCGCTATCGAGTGTGTCTTCGTATCCTGAAATTAAAGAAAATAAAGCCTCGGGCTCTCTGGACTCGTGCCAAATCAACCTAGAGAAAAGATCATCGAATTCGATTTCGGTGTCCTTAAAGGTCGCAGTTAGTGCGTTTTCAATCCATACTCCTCTTTGATTACAGGTTTCAGCTGCAAACATTCCGGCATCCTCTGGCGTTCCGGCACCCCGACAAGCGGCCTCAGCCGCCGTTAAAGCGCTAGAAACATCATCTTTTGTCAATTTTTCAGAGCCAGAAAACAGTGATGAATAAATGTTGTAAGTATCAGCGCTGAAAAACAATAAACCGACATCCGTCCCGGCTTTTTCAGCAATTTTTCTAAGGCCTGCTTCTGGAAATTTTGCAGCCACGCCAGCTGTCAGAATCGAGCGTGCTACTGTCAAAGTTACAAATCTTTCATGAGGCGGAATGTCGGTTACAGGCTTGTTTGGCAGGCGAGTAACGATTGGGAACATACGTAAGGCTATTCTGGTGGCTACTAGAATACAGGTTTGAGCCGATTGCTTGTGCAGCCATTCTTTGAATGCTTCTCGATCCTCGATAGCCAATTAAATCCCGCCTCAGTTCACCTGCAATTCATCCATCTAAACCCATCACTTGACCACCCCCCAAAACCCCTACATATCCCTCCATCATGACACCGCTCAGCCATATCCGCAATTTCTCCATCGTGGCCCATATTGACCATGGGAAATCCACCCTGGCGGACCGCCTTATTCAGTCCACCAACACGGTGGCCGCACGCGATATGAAAGAGCAGTTGCTCGACTCTATGGACATCGAGCGAGAGCGTGGCATCACCATCAAGGCCAACACCGTGCGCATCGATTACACCGCGCAGAACGGCGAGGCCTATGTGCTCAACCTCATCGACACGCCAGGCCATGTGGATTTCGCCTATGAGGTCTCCCGCTCCATGCGCGCGGTTGAGGGCTCTCTCCTCGTGGTCGATAGCACCCAGGGTGTCGAGGCGCAGACGCTCGCCAATGTCTACCAGGCCATAGATGCCGATCATGAGCTGATCCCGGTGCTCAACAAAATCGACCTGCCGGCCTCTGACATCGACCGCGTGGCCGAGCAGATCGAGGATGTCATCGGCATCGATGCCTCCGGCGCGATCCCCGTCTCCGCCAAGACCGGCGAGGGCATCACCGAAACGCTAGAGGCTATCGTGCGCGATCTGCCAGCACCAACCGGAGACCCCGACGCGCCGCTCAAGGCCATGCTGGTCGATAGCTGGTACGACCCATATTTAGGCGTCGTCGTCCTGATCCGCGTCATGGACGGCACCCTCAAAAAGGGCGACCAGATCAAGATGATGCAAACCGGCGCCAAATACGGCGTCGACCGCATCGGTGTCTTCCGCCCGCAGATGCAGAATATCGATGCGCTCGGCCCCGGCGAAATCGGCTTCATCACCGCCTCGATCAAACAGGTCCGCGACACCCGGGTGGGCGACACCATCACGCATGAGAAAAAAGGCACCGATGAGTCGCTGCCCGGCTTCAAACCTTCCCAGCCGGTGGTGTTTTGTGGCCTCTTCCCGGTGGACAGCGCCGAGTTCGAGGATCTGCGCGACGCCATCGACAAACTGGCCCTCAACGACGCCAGCTTTTCATTCGAAATGGAGACCAGCGCCGCCCTCGGCTTTGGCTTCCGCTGTGGCTTTCTCGGCCTGCTGCACCTCGAGGTGATCCGCGACAGGATTGAGCGGGAATACGATATTGAGCTCATCACCACCGCGCCCTCGGTGATCTATCACATCTACCTCAAAGACGGCTCCCAGATGGAGCTGCACAACCCCGCCGACATGCCTGATCCCTCGACCATCGACCATATCGAAGAACCGCGGATCAAGGCCACGATCCTTGTACCCGATGACTATCTCGGTGACGTGCTCAAGCTCTGCCAGGACCGCCGCGGCATTCAGCTTGACCTGACATATGCGGGCAGCCGCGCCATGGTGGTCTATGACTTGCCGCTCAACGAGGTGGTGTTTGATTTCTACGACCGGCTCAAATCGGTGACCAAGGGCTATGCCTCGTTCGACTACCAACTTGAGGGCTACCGCGAGGATAACCTCGTGAAGATGTCGCTCTTGGTAAATGAAGAGCCGGTCGACGCGCTCTCGATGATGGTGCACCGGGATCGCGCCGAAATGCGTGGCCGCGCCATGTGCGAAAAGCTCAAGGAGCTGATCCCGCGCCACATGTTCAAGATCCCGATCCAGGCGGCAATCGGTGGCAAGGTCATCGCTCGAGAGACGCTCTCAGCCCTCCGCAAAGACGTCACCGCCAAATGCTACGGCGGTGATATCACGCGGAAGAAGAAGCTTCTGGAAAAGCAGAAGGCCGGTAAGAAGAAGATGCGGCAGTTCGGCAAGGTTGATATTCCTCAGGAAGCATTCATCAGCGCTCTGAAGATGGACGGCTGAGCCGTCCCTCTTCGGCGCAGAAAAAAGAGTGGGTGGAAGCTTTTCGCGCAGCGAAACTTGTGCCACCCCCTAGAAGAAAAGAGTGCAACCAGAGTGAAACCTTTCCCGCAACAGCTCCTCTGGATCGCCATCGCCTTCATTGGCGGGGTCGGCGTCTGCATGCTAACGCTTATGGTTTTGCAACCGTTTTCCGAAGTATCTCTGGAACACAGCAAAGACGTCGTAGCGGCGATTTTGTCAGGTGACAAAGAAGCCGCCGCAGCCGTGCTTGAACGTGGGAAAGAAGACCCAAAACTCAACCACGCGCTTTTCATAGAAAACTGGGGCGCAAAAGCCGCCGTCATTCTATCCTTCATCGCACTCGCATTTGCTATACCAAAGTCGATGAGCTTCTCCGCCATCGGCAATCTCTTTACAGCGTTGACGGCAGGCTTGGCGCTGGGAACTTCTGGTTTCTATTCTATGGATTGGCTGGAGTTTTTTGTGCTGGTCGGCGTCGGACTGACCTTTGCCGTGGTCATATTAACTAGAAGACTTCCGCGCTAGAGCCACGCCATCACCGGGCCTCGGATCGGCGATCAGCGCTTAATTCTCCTCAATTAATCCCAACCAAATCCGCAAACCCTCTGAGCGACGCACCAAGCCCAACCAAATCGCCGGTCCATCTGGGAGGCCCGGCGATGGCGTGGCGGGCTTCGCCCTTGATCCCGCGCTTGCCGTTCTACCGACCGCTACAGCTAGTTTCGGGCTCGGCCAATTAGTTCACGACCACCACCACCGTCGCTTTGGTCTCTCCTCCAACAGGGGCAGGTTGACCTTGGCGAGGAGTTCCCCACCCGGGATCGTCTCTACCTCACGTGTTTGATCCCGTCGCGTTCCATCAGCCGGTCCAGCCGGACCCGCTTGATGTGTTCTGCGGGCTCCCTCTTTCTTTTGCCCAATACGCCTGTCTCCGCGTGCCCCATTTCCGCCGCATTTTCGCCAGAGATTCTCTATTTCGCGCGAGCAGGCGGGAAATGATTCACGCACAGTATCGTGATGGTAGAGCCGCGCTTCCCCATGGTAAGCCGTTGAGAAGTTCCGTAACTTTCTGAAAAATATCATAAATAAACTCACGCTGTGACCGCCAACTGTTTCAGCCACGAAACAAATAGTTTCAAACTGCCCACTTTTCTTCGACACAAATTTACCGCATTTTCGTCCCTGTTAGTACTAGTGGGGAATTGGGTACCTATGCAGGTCGACTACTTCGCGCTGGCGCGCAAAGGTCGGATTACGGCCCTAGAAACAAAGCGTCAGCAGCCGGAACTGCCCGGTTTGGGGACTGTAACGAGTGTGGAGGCATCGGGTGATCCGGTGTTTCTCGAAGAGTACCGAGTGAGGGAAACTGAGCCTGAAGTAGACCTGTCGTTTTTTCGCACACAGCTTCGCTGACACGCGAAAAACTCGTTTGGGGGCGAGTGAATTTGGGTAACTGTAAACTGGTACCATCGGCGCCGATTTCGGCGCCGATGTTTTTTTGAGTCGCAGGTGATTCTACTCTGGTAAGGACGCGATACGGCTGGGCAGCCGCTTAGACCCGAAAACTCGGTAAATCGGCCGGTATATTTTCTTCCCATCGCAACTGTGTGACATTGCGTCAGTTTTAGACTTATCCACAGAATTTTCCCCAGCAAATCCAATTGTTTATCCCCAAGAAATTTTGACCTTGTTGCTTTTTTTCCTTGCCAGAACCGGCCTCCATGCCTCACGCTGATCTTGTTGCAGCGGTTCTTTGAACCACCGCAGCATCGCAAAGGCCCCTCGGGATCGGCGCGGGTGGAAACGATGAAGTGCAACCTTCATACGCCTATCAGCAAAGGTTCAGGAGCATTTGGTGGACGGGTCGTGTTTCGGCACAGCTTATAAGCCTTTTGATCCGGGTCGATGCAGGCAGGGTTTGGTTTCGGCTATACCTTGTCGCCTTGGTACCTTCGGGTATTTCGGCAGCGGTGCCTCGCGAGGGGTATTGAACACCACCGGTTGTTTAGCCTCGGCTTTTCAGGCGTTGGATTGTCACGAAACTCTCGGGTTGCGTGACAGGTTACGGGTCCCTCGGGGTCCATGACCTTCTGGATTGTCTCTCTTCGGAGAGTTGGTTCAGAAAAGGCGTCAGGGTGTGGCCGCGTCCGCAAGGGCAAGGTTACAATGCGAAGACCGCGTCTGAGCACCTGGCGCCTTCTTCTATTTCGCGCATCCTCTTTTCTGCGGAATATGAGCTTGCGTGTTCCGGAGAGCCGAATGGCGATAAGCCGGAAAGCGAACGGGGTCCGAGCTATTGCTTTCGGACCCCGCTGTCAGTTGATGCTACCGCGTCTAACACCTGTACGACTGCGATACACGGCTCGGAGTCGCGGATCAACTGTATATTGTGTTTTTTCGAAAAAATATCGCAATTTATTGCGATTCATGGCGTTTATCTTAGTTTGAGCGCGCATTTTTGTATCATTTCAAATGTCACTCAATCGGTGTTTGCGCTAACTGCATCTTATGGTTCAATTCTGATTTAACCAAACTCTAACGCTTTGCTCGAACTCATGCGGTTTCTCAGCATGCAGCCAGTGTCCTGTTCCAGGAATCTTCACAAAGCGTGCTTTGGGAAATAGCGCTCTGATCGTGTCGCGGTGGTTAGGCATTACGTAGTCAGAGTCGCCTCCGGTGAGAAACAGCGTTGGCAAGGTGCAAGGGCCCGACAGATCTGGAAAACTCATGATGTTCGGCATGTCCTTTGACAGCACGTCGAGATTGAGACGCCATTTCTTCTGCGTCACATCCAAAGACTGCGTAAAAAACGAGGCGAGGGTCGGATCATCGACCAAGCTGCGAAGCGCGATCTCAGCCTCGCTTCGCTTGGTGATCTGGCTGAGATCCACGGCGCGCATTGCATCGATATAGGGCAGTTGCGAATGGGTGTAGCTGACCGGCGCAATATCGGCAACAATCATGCGGTTGATAAGGTCGGGTCGCTGTAACGCGAGCGCCATGGCGGCCTTCCCACCCATGGAATGCCCCAATATATCAATGGGTTCCGATGCGCGGCCTTCGATCAGCTCTGCAAGATCACTCGCCAAGTCTTCATAGGAATGTGTGTCAAACCACGGACTTAGTCCGTGGTTGCGCTGATCCACAGCGACGACCGGTCCGCGGTCAGAAAGGGCACGTGCGATTGCGCCCCAGTTTCTCGCTGATCCATAGAGCCCATGTACGAAGTACAGCGGTCGCGCCGCGCCGTCAGAGGCATGTATGATGGTGTGCAGCATGAACATCTTCTACGGGGGCACACAAAAGGTTTCCAGCCCGTTGTAGAGCGGAGCATCCGCGACTAAAATCACAGGCCAGGGACAGATCCATGATCAACAAACAAAAGTTCGATACTCAACTTGGCGCGCTGCATGATGGGCTGCAGCAAAAGCTCGGCATGCGTGGCCGCTCGTTTGCCCAGAGAGTGAAGCGGGCAGGGCGCCTATTGCCCAAACATGTGAGGCTTTCTGCACGAACGCTGATAGAGGCGGAGCAGAAGATTAACATCCCGCGTTTGGCCACGCAGATAGACCAACCGTCGGTCGCAAAGGCGTTTAAAACTTTCGGCGATCATCTATCGCAAATTGATCCCAAGGAACGACGGCGCACCATTTTTTTGAATTGGCTGGGCGGTCTCGTTTTCAATCTGCTTTTGGTTTTGGGCGCAACACTGCTGTTGATGTGGTGGTTGGGGCTTATCTGACATCGAAGTAGAGCGCATAGAAAAACCCGTACATGTCGACATGCACGGGCTTAACTCTTGGTTTTACGTCGGTTCAGAGTTTCGGGTAAATCGGGAACCGCGCGCAAAGCTCTGCAACTTCGGATTTCACCTTGGCCTCAACTGCTGCATTACCCTCTTCACCATTTGTGGCAAGCCCATCGACGACTTCGTTGATCCAATCGGCGATCTGACGGAATTCCGCCTCGCCAAACCCACGGGTCGTGCCCGCAGGCGTGCCCAAACGAATACCACTGGTGATCGTTGGTTTTTCTTCGTCGAAGGGAACGCCATTCTTGTTGCAAGTGATGTGTGCCCGACCGAGAGCTTTCTCTGTCGCATTGCCCTTCACACCTTTGGGTCGCAGATCAACGAGCATCACATGGGTATCGGTGCCGTGCGTCACGGTCTCCAGCCCACCCTTATGCAGCTGGTCGGCCATGGCTTGCGCGTTTTCGATCACTTGCTGAATGTATGTTTTGAACTCCGGACGCAGCGCTTCACCGAAAGCGACTGCTTTTGCAGCAATCACGTGCATCAAAGGACCACCTTGAATGCCAGGGAATATGGCCGAGTTGAACTTCTTAGCCAGTGCTTCGTCATTGGTGAGGATCATGCCGCCGCGTGGACCACGTAGGGTCTTGTGCGTCGTGGTTGTCGCTACGTGCACATGCGGGAATGGGTTGGGATACTCGCCCGCTGCGATAAGGCCGGCAAAGTGCGCCACATCAGCCAGTACGTAAGCTCCAACTGTGTCGGCAATCTCGCGGAATTTGACAAAGTCGATCTGGCGCGGAATGGCGGAACCACCGGCAATGATCATGGCTGGTTTGTGCTCAGCTGCTAGCTCCGCAATCTGGTCATAGTCGATATCAAGCGTATCGCGACGCACACCGTACTGAACCGCGTTGAACCACTTGCCCGATTGATTAGGCGCTGCTCCGTGGGTCAGGTGACCACCGGCATCAAGGCTCATACCAAGAATAGTATCGCCCGGTTTCAGCAGCGCTTGGAACACGCCCTGATTGGCCTGACTGCCGGAATTTGGTTGTACATTGGCGAAATCGCAGTTGAACAGCTTACAGGCGCGTTCAATGGCAAGCGTCTCTGCCACATCCACAAACTGGCATCCGCCATAGTAGCGACGTCCGGAGTAGCCCTCGGCGTATTTATTTGTCATAACGCCGCCTTGCGCTTCCATCACAGCGGCGGAAACGATGTTTTCAGATGCGATCAACTCGATCTCATCACGTTGCCGACCAAGCTCTGCGTCCATCGCAGATGCGATATCCGGGTCGCGCGATTCCAGAGATTCGGTGAAAAATCCCTCGGAAACAAAGGATTGATTACCATCATGTGCCATTTTTCGTCCCTCCGTGGCGGCCTGAGCGTGATTTCCTATAGGAAACATAGTCTGAATTAAAGCATGTAAAGCGACAATTCGCGTTTGCGAACCGGCAAGGTTGCCGCAGGTGGCCGAAATATGCTTGATAAGGCGGACAATACTACATTTAGGTCTGCCCGTTCATGTCGAAATACAAAAAAATCGCATTTGTCGCGGCAGATGTCCCGATAGCGCAAACCGCCTTGAGTGCGCTTGCAGATCGCTTTGGCAATGCGGACATGGCCAAGGCTGACGTGATCGTGGCCCTTGGCGGTGACGGCTTCATGCTTCAGACCCTGCACCAAAGCCACGAACTTGGCATTCCAGTTTACGGAATGAACCGTGGCACGGTCGGCTTCTTGATGAACTCCTACAGCGAAGCCGATCTGCTTGAGCGTCTGGCTGCGGCCGAGCAGGCGGTGATCAACCCGCTGGCCATGACGGCACATACGACGAAGGGGAGTGAACATAAAGCCCTCGCGATCAATGAAGTGTCGCTGCTGAGAGCGGGTCCTCAAGCTGCAAAGCTACGCATTTCCATCAATGGCAGGCTTCGTCTTGAAGAACTGGTTTGTGATGGCGCGTTGGTCGCTACGCCCG
Source organism: Pseudomonadota bacterium (assembly GCA_039180185.1). Classification (GTDB taxonomy): domain Bacteria; phylum Pseudomonadota; class Alphaproteobacteria; order Rhodobacterales; family Rhodobacteraceae; genus Roseovarius. The sequence goes on from JBCDDS010000005.1 coordinate 44,421, forward strand.
CGGGTTCTACCGCGTATAATTATAGTGCCCACGGGCCAATATTGCCGATTGGCTCTGATGTTCTTGCAGTGACTGCCGTTGCGGCCTTCCGCCCAAGGCGCTGGCGCGGCGCCTTGGTTCCGAAAACCTCCGTTGTGCGCTTCGACGTCATCGATCCCGACAAGCGACCTGTCATGGCGGACGCTGACAGTAACTGGATTGAGAACGTCCATTGGGTTGAGATCCGCTCGGAGCCAAGCGTGTCGCACCGCATCCTGTTCGATTCAGGTCACGGACTAGAAGAACGGCTGCTCCGGGAGCAGTTTAGTTAAGTCTCATTCAATCGAGCTAATTTTGCGCATATCCAACGGTTTGCAATGCGCCTTTAATCTCATCCAAAATCACCGGATCGTCGATTGTGGCGGGCATTTTGTACTCAGTTCCATCTGCGATTTTCGCCATGATCCCGCGTAGGATTTTACCAGATCGCGTTTTGGGAAGGCGGTCGATTACGACGGCCAGCTTGAACGCCGCAACGGGTCCGATTTTTTCCCGCACGAGCTTAACGCATTCGGCGGTGATGTCCTCGTGCGGACGGTCCACACCTTTTGTCAGACACAGAAATCCGACCGGCAATTGCCCCTTCAATTCATCGGTCACGCCGATAACCGCGCATTCGGCCACGTCCGGATGGCTGGCCAGAACTTCCTCCATCCCTCCGGTAGAGAGCCGGTGGCCCGCCACGTTGATCACATCATCGGTCCGCGCCATGATGTAGAGATAGCCGTCGTCATCGATCATGCCCGCGTCCCCGGTTTCGTAGTATCCCGGGAACGTATTGAGATAGCTCTTCTTGAACCGCGCCTCAGCATTCCAGAGCGTGGGCAGCGTGCCAGGCGGCAACGGGAGCTTTATCGCGATCGCTCCCAAAGTGTTCGCATCAACCGGATGCCCGCCTTCGTCCAACACTTGGACGTCATAGCCCGGCATCGCAACGGTCGGAGAGCCGATTTTGACAGGCATTGCCTCAATACCTGCAGGGTTTCCTGCGATAGTGTATCCCGTCTCCGTCTGCCACCAGTGATCGTATACCGGAACACCAAGAATTTCCTGAGCCCATTCAATGGTGTCCGGATCGGCGCGTTCGCCTGCCAAGTAGAGCGCTCTGAGGCAGGAGAGATCATATTTCTTAACGAATTCACCGGTCGGGTCCTCACGCTTTATCGCGCGGAATGCAGTGGGTGCTGTGAAGAAGCTGCGCACATTATGTTCTGAGATAACGCGCCAGAATGTGCCCGGGTCCGGCGTTCCTACCGGCTTGCCCTCGAAAACAATAGTTGTGTTTCCATGCACCAGCGGGGCGTAGCAAATGTAGCTGTGGCCCACGACCCAACCGACATCAGAGGCGGCCCAGAAGACATCACCGGGGTCTACATCATAGATGCTTTTCATGGTCCAGTAGAGAGCAACCAAATGTCCCGCCGTTGGGCGAACCACACCTTTGGGCGCGCCGGTCGTGCCTGAAGTGTAGAGAATGTATGCTGGATGATTTCCTTCTACCGGGACGCATTCAGCTGGTTCAACGCCTGCTTGAAAATCGTGCCAGTCAACGTCACGGCCAGAGTCCAGTTCAACCACCGCTTGTGGTCTTTGAAGGATTACGCAGAAGTCCGGTTTATGCGTGGCGAGCTCTATCGCGCCGTCCAGCAAGGGCTTGTATTGCACAACACGGCCCGGTTCTAGTCCGCAGGAGGCAGCGATAATGGCCTTTGGAGTCGCGTCGTCAATCCTGACAGCTAGTTCGTTTGCTGCAAAGCCGCCGAACACAACAGAATGCACAGCACCGAGTCTCGCGCAAGCGAGCATCGCTTCTAACGCCTGCGGCACCATTGGCATATAGATGATTACCCGGTCGCCCTTTTCGATGCCTTGTGTCCGCAACGCGCCAGCGAGTTTTGCCACCCGCGTTTGAAGTTCGGCATAAGTGATGTGTCCCTTACTTTCGGTGATGGGGCTGTCATGAATAATCGCAACGCGATCCCCGTTTCCTGCCTCAACATGGCGATCAACGGCATTCCAGCAACCATTCACTTTGGCGTCGCAAAACCACTCATAAAGCGGGGCGTTGTCATCGAAGAGTGCCTTGGTTGGTTTTTCTACCCAGTCGATGGCTTTTGCGGCTTCCAGCCAAAACCCTTCAGGGTTTTTCTTCCAACCGTTATAGACCTCTTTGTATCCCATGGTATTCCCCTCATCGCGCTTGCGCGTTCCAATACGCTAAGCTTGATGTAGCTTACAAGGCCCGCATTAGCCGTAAATTGAAACCGGTGTTCCCGCAATTGCCGCCATGTTGAGCAAGCCGCGCGCAGTAATCGACGGTGCCACGATATGTGCACGGTTGCCCATGCCCATTAGGATGGGCCCCACTTCAAGACCGCCGGCTTTCATTTTCAGAATATTGCGCACGCCGGAGGCTGTATCACCATTGGAAAACAGCAAAACGTTGGCCGCACCCTCCATGCGATTGTCTGGTAACAGGCGACCGCGCAGGTCAGGATCAAGCGCTGCGTCTAGATTCATCTCGCCTTCGTAGACGAAATCATGCTTCTGGCTGTCCAAAATTTGCAAAGCTGCACGTAAACGATTGCCAGAATCGCTGCCTTGGTTGCCAAATTGAGACTGGGAGCAAAACGCCACTTTCGCCTCAAGCCCGAAACGTCTCACATGTCGTGCTGCGCCGACTGCCGTTTCTGCAATTTCCTCGGGCGTTGGACGCGTTCTAACGTGTGTGTCAGCAATGAAAAGCGGACCGTCCTCAAGAATGACCATAGAAAGAGCGCCATGCGGATGATGGTCGTCATCCCCCAAAACCTGGGTGACATAGTTCAGGTGCCAGCGATACTCACCGAAAGTCCCGCAAATCAGCGAGTCCACCTCTTCGCGATAAACCATTATCGCTGCAATCGCGGTGCTGTTTGTACGCATTATTGCTTTGGCGAGATCTGGTGTTACCCCACGACGTTTCATGATGTCATGATACGTTTCCCAATAATCGCGATAACGTTCGTCGCGCTCGGGGTTTACAATCCGGAAATCGCGTTCGGGTCTGATTGTTAGACCCAATCGCTCACATCGCGCCGTTATCACGTCAGGCCGCCCTATGAGCACGGGTTGTTCGATGGTTTCTTCCAAAATCGCCTGAGCTGCGCGCAATACACGCTCGTCTTCCCCTTCGGCAAAAACGATCTTACGCGTGGCTGTCGCAGCGGCTTCAAACACTGGTCGCATCAGGAGCGCTGATTTGAAAACAGACTCCTCGAGGCTCTCCTTGTATGCATGCAGGTCTTCAATAGGCCGGGTCGCAACCCCGGTTTCCATCGCAGCTTTGGCGACGGCCACGGGTACTATGCTCGACAAACGCGGATCAAACGGTTTCGGGATCAGGTAGTCCGCGCCAAAGGTCAGGTCTTCCCCCTTGTAAGCCGCTGCAGCTTCTGCGGAGGTGGTCGCGCGCGCCAATCCAGCTATGGCATCTACGCAAGCAATTTGCATCGTATCGTTGATTTCTGTGGCGCCCACGTCCAAGGCACCGCGGAAGATGAATGGAAAACAAAGTACATTGTTGACTTGATTGGCGACATCGCTGCGTCCCGTTGCGATGATCGCATCCGGTGCAACTTCGCGCGCCAGTTCCGGCATGATTTCTGGTGTAGGATTGGCAAGTGCTAGAATAACCGGCCGTTTTGACATCTTTTTGACGTGCTCCGGTTTGAGAACTTCTGGACCAGAAAGGCCGAGAAAGAGATCAGCCCCTTCGACCACGTCGTCCAGGCTGCGTAGATCCGACTTTTGCGCAAATTCAGCCTTATGGGGGTTCATGTCCTCCTTGCGGCCTTCATAGACTAACCCGTGAATATCGCAGAGCCAGACATTCTCGCGTTTTACGCCCAATTTGAGAAGCAGGTTCAGACAGGCAATGCCGGCTGCGCCGCCGCCCGTAGAAACGATTTTGATTTCTTCGAGCTTTTTACCTGCTACATGCAAGGCGTTCTTGGCGGCTGCCCCAACGACAATCGCGGTTCCGTGCTGATCATCATGGAACACCGGAATATTCATGCGCTCGCGGCAGAGGCGTTCTACGATAAAGCAGTCTGGCGCCTTTATGTCCTCAAGGTTGATTGCGCCAAAAGTCGGTTCTAGCGCACAAATTATACTCGCCAGTTTCTCGGGATCGTTTTCATCAACTTCGAGATCGAAACAGTCAATATCTGCGAACTTTTTGAATAATACCGCCTTGCCTTCCATCACTGGTTTTGCCGCCAGTGCGCCAATGTTGCCGAGTCCAAGCACTGCGGTGCCATTGGTTACAACAGCGACTTGGTTTCCGCGTGCTGTGTAGCGACTAGCGTGCGCTGCGTTCGCCTTGATCTCCAGACACGCTTCGGCCACGCCGGGCGAGTAGGCTCGAGCAAGGTCACGACCATTGGCCAATGGTTTGGTGGCTCTAATTTCTAGCTTTCCCGGTTTCGGAAACTCGTGATACTCGAGCGCGGCCTGTTTTAGGGTATCTGTTGGTTTGTCCATGGCCTTATTCCTGGCTGAACTACTCTATAGCTAAACCACATAGTGAGACATCAGAGCGTCTCGAATTTAGCTTTGTGTTTCACATGCTTGCATGTCTTACGACCAAGGCGCAATGTCAAATACAGGGTTTCTCTTTCATCTCGGTTTGATCTTCTAAGTTGTTGTCCGGGCTTTGGTGAAAACAGCTTTAGGCGCTCTCATCATAGGTCGAGCATAGACATGTCTTCGGCAGCATTGCTCTGTCTCGGTATTTCTGTGATTAAGAGATAACATGGTGGCTTGATGGCGGGGGACGGCATGCATGAGCATTTGACAGTGGTGAAACACCCGCTTGTTCAACACAAACTGACACTGATGCGGGACAAGGGCACTCCCACAGCTGTGTTTCGCCAGCTTTTGCGCGAAATCAGCCAGCTTTTGGCCTACGAAGTCACCCGTGAGCTGGAGATGACAAGCAAGGTTATTGAGACGCCGTTGAAAGAGATGGAGGCCCCTGTGCTCTCAGGGCGCAAGTTGGCGCTCATTTCCATCCTGAGAGCAGGTAACGGTCTGCTGGATGGTATGCTCGAATTGATCCCTTCGGCTCGCGTTGGCTTCGTAGGATTGTATCGGGATGAGGAAACTTTGCAGCCGGTTCAATACTACTTCAAGGTTCCGGACCAGCTCGAAACTCGGCTTTCGATTGTTGTTGATCCCATGTTGGCGACGGGAAACTCGTCATCGGCGGCAATTGACCTGGTTAAGGCGGCTGGTGCGCGCGACATCCGGTTTTTATGCCTCTTGGCAGCCCCAGAAGGTGTCGCAAAAATGAAGGAAAATCATCCTGATGTGCCCATCGTCACGGCAGCTTTAGATGAGCGTTTGAACGAAGTGGGATACATCCTTCCGGGACTAGGTGATGCGGGTGACCGCATGTTTGGCACTAAATAAGCTAATTATTGTTTACTAAACGCTCTCAATAGGGCACCCTATGCGTAAATGTCGGGCGGACAAACCGCGCGCAAAAGTATCGTGGGGGCGATATGAGAGCAGCAACAATAATCGCGGCCGCTGCCATTGCCGCAATATCAGGCAGCTTTACTACACAAGTACAGGCACAGACGGGATTTGAAGTGCCGGCGGAATTTCCGCCTGCTAGCTTTAAAGGACGTCAGTATGTTGACAGCCGAGGCTGCGTCTACATCCGTGCTGGATTTGATGGACAAGTAACTTGGGTACCGCGCGTGTCGCGAGACCGAAAAGTGATCTGCGGTCAACAGCCGACATTCACCAACGCGCAGGCGCCTGCGAACCCGACCGTGGCGGAAACAACGACCGCTTCAACAGCAACGGTCATAACGGCGCCTGCAACACAGCCAGCCCCGGCACCTGCTGCTGCAAAGCCCGTCCGCACAAGTGCGATATCGACACCAAGCGTACGCGTTGAACCAAGAAGCGAAGACATCGGCCCGAACACGAGAGTCGCGCCTCGCCATGTGTATGAGAACCAGCTGAGCAGTACGACAGGTTTCAAAATCCCGGAGGGCTACGCTCTTGTCTGGAGCGATGATCGTCTCAACCCCAAGCGTGCGCATCAGACACTCGCCGGTAAAGCAAAGATGGAAATGGTTTGGAGCAAGACCGTTCCGCGTGTTTTGATTCCGCGAAAAGTTGATGAAGCAAAAGTGGTGACAACCGAGTCTGGGGAAAAAGTAGTTGTCGTTGCAAGTCAACCAAAGGCTAAAGTCTCGACGAGGTCACGAGCAAAAGCGTCGAAGGCCAATCTTAGTAACCGACGCTGGGTTCAGGCTGGAATATATGAGAGTGCGATTGATGCCAAGAAGGCGGCTAAAGTCGTAGTGAAGTCAGGTTTGCCCGCCCGTACAGGCAAGCTGAACCGTAAAGGCAAGGAATACGTGGTTGTTCTCGCGGGCCCATTCGGAAACTCCAAGGATCTTCGGGCCGCCGAACAGCGAGTCAAACAAGCTGGTTTTTCGAACGTGCGTCTCCGGTAGCAATCAATCTAGGCAGCTATTTTCGAGGATCTAGTTTACTCAAGCTCCGCAAATCGCCTGAAGCTGCAACCAGTCGGCATCGCTCAATAGTGGCTTAGGCTGTTTAGCGGCAAATGGATCAGCCTCGATCAAACTAATTGTTTTCTCGCCCGTAACGTCGCGCGCGTAGGCGTAGGGGCTCGAGCGAATTGCAGCGCGGGAGAACCTAGCCAGCACCATGTCATCTGTAGGTTGAGGTTTTGAACGAACCAGTAAGTACTCGGCATAGCTTTCAAGCGCGTCTTGAGGCACGGAACCAGTGGTAAGCAGGCGAATATTGCTCCACACGCCGGCATGCTCGAGCAACTCGTCCAACGGATCGCGTAGTTGTCCGCGCAATTGCTCGACAATCACATATCCTGCCAAAACATCAGGCTCTTCAAAGTCTTCTACCAAGCTTCGGCTGACGATAACTGAGCCGTCCGGCAAGAGGATAGTGTCGCGCACTCCGCTTCGCACCACGTCGATTGAGGCCGCTAAACCACTCGCTGTCAGCCGTTCCGACAGGTTCGTCAAAGCAGCTTCACCGTCCGCCTCGTCACACACCGGACCCGTGACACGTTGAAGTTCCAGGCGTAGCTTGCCGCTTATATCTTTTCGATTGGCATCGGGTAGCATGGCAGTCGCATGATCGCGCAAAGCGTTTGGTAGCCAGAGCGTCAAAATGGCAGCAAGGCAAACAAATGCAGTGCCTATTATAAACAGCCGTAATCTTCCAGGATGAGGGCGCGCTCTTTCAACCGCGGCCCTTAGTTTCTCAATGGCCTCGATGATGTCACTGGCTTCCTCGGGCAGTTCCAACTGTTCTTCATTGTCACCATTCGGATGGTAAAGAGCCGGACGTTTTCCTGGGTTCATACGCTCTATCGCGGCAAGCGACCAATGTGCTAGAGGCCGGTTTTGCCCGTCTGAGATCGTCAAGCTTGCTTCACCCACTGAGACAAAAACATTTATGCGCTGAGCTTTGGCGTGCGCACGCCAAATCCCAGCTGCCTCAAGCCGCTCATATTCGCTGAGTGCTGTCATCCTATGCGGGCCTGCTCTGCCTTGTTGAATTCACTCTAGCACGTGAGCCAGGATGCAGGCAATTGAAGCGGCTTCAGGCAAACAGACGGCGCAACTCGAACTTCTGTATTTTACCCGTTGAGGTTTTTGGCAGCTCTTGAAAGACAACCTTTTTCGGACATTTGAAGCCCGCCAAAAGATTGCGAGTGTGCGCGATAAGACCTTCTTCGGTGGCGGTTGCTCCATCCTTCACTTCAACGAAGGCGCAAGGGACCTCGCCCCATTTTTCATCCGGCATCGCAACCACAGCGCAAAGCAGGACCGCAGGGTGTTTCATCAATGCGCCTTCGACCTCGATCGAGCTGATATTTTCGCCACCTGAAATAATGATGTCTTTGGCGCGATCCGCGATCTTGAGATAACCGTCTTCATGTTGGTAGGCGATGTCGCCGGAGTGAAAGTACCCACCGGCAAAAGCTTCTTCGGTGGCCTTTTCGTTTTTGAGATAACCTTTCATCACTGAATTGCCGCGCACCATGATCTCACCCTGTGTTTCGCCATCCATTGGAACTTGCATCATGGTTTCCGGGTCCATCGAGGTGATGTCTTCCATAAATGGCATCAAGATTCCTGTACGTGCTTTGATCGCGTAACGCTCTTCTTCAGGTTTTTCATTCCATTTGTCGTGCCACATGCATTCGGTGACGTGACCATAGGTCTCAGTCAGCCCATAGACTTGCGTGACGTCAAAACCAAGTGGTTCTATTGCTCTCAACGTAGCGGCTGGTGGCGGCGCGCCTGCAGTGAAAACGCTGACAGTGTGGTCAAACTCGCGGCGTTCTTCGTCACGTGCATTAACGATCATATTCAGCACGATCGGGGCCGCGCCGAAATGGGTGACGCCTTCATCTGCAATCGCGTTGTATATCGCCTCTGCCGTGATATCGCGGCAGCAAACCAGAGTGCCGCCGATCATCGGCATGGTCCAGGTGTGATTCCAATTGTTGCAGTGAAATAGAGGAACGATAGTCAGGTATTTTGAATGCCGGGGCAGCGGCCATGTGATGGCTGTGCCCAGCGTGAGTAGATAAGCGCCACGGTGGTGGTAGACCACGCCCTTTGGTCGCCCTGTTGTGCCAGAAGTGTAGTTGAGTGCGAGGCTTTCCCACTCATCTTCAGGCATCAACCATTCAAAATCGGGGTCGCCCCCTGCAATAAAATCTTCGTAAAGTTCAAAGTCTCCAAAGGCGTGAACACCTGCCTCATCATCTGCGACCTCAATGACTGTCGGGGCGGGGCCGTCCATAAGCTCGATTGCTTGCGCTGTGACGGGCAGGAACTGCGGATCAACGAAAACAACTTTCGCCTCGCCGTGATCAAATATGTAGGCAATCGTGTCAGCCTCGAGCCGTGTGTTGATCGTGTTGAGCACCGCTCCACTTGCCGGCACGCCGAAATGCGCCTCTGCATGAGCGGGTATGTTCGGCAACAGCGTAGCGATCACTTCGCCTGGCTGGACGCCCATTTTGACCAATGCAGAGGCAAGGCGTGAGCAGCGCTCATGGTATTGCTTATAAGTGTAGCGTTGTGATCCGTAGATCACCGCTTCATGGTCTGGAAACACATGTGCTGCGCGGCGTAGATGCGAGAGCGGAGTCATGGGCACGAAATTCGCTGCGTTTTTTCCAAGACCGGTTTCGTCTTTCATCCAACCCATGACAATCTCCGCTTTCGTCTGCTGAATTCCGCGAGTGATATTGCGTATTTCATTCTGGAAAGCAAAGTGCTTTCCAGGATTTGCCAATGCTTTTCAATCTGCACTACGTGACTTAGCTTCGCGAACATGATCATATCGCCTGGGCGCAAATATATTTTCGTGCATATTCCAAAGACTGGCGGCACATCTCTTGCACTTGCCTTAGAGCAAAGGGCAATGAAAGACGACTTATTGATAGGTGATACACCGAAGGCAGTGAAGCGCCGTAACCGCATCAAAGGGCGCTCTTCGGCGGGTAAGTTATGGAAGCATTCCACTTTGTCCGATATCGATGGCCTCATCGATCTTGAAACAGTTTCAAACTGTTTTTGTTTCACGCTTGTGCGTAATCCTTGGGACCGGTTGGTGAGCTATTATCATTGGCTTCGCGCTCAGAATTTTGATCATCCCGCCGTTACCCTTGCGCGACTTTCCACATTTTCGGGGTTTCTGAATGCGCCTCAAACGCGTGAAACGCTCGCGGCCAACCCGTACTCCAAATACATGACAGCAGCTGACCATAAGGAACACGCCGCACTCTATATACGTCTTGAGGAGTTTAACTCGGACGCTGCGCCGCTGTGGTCTTATTTAGGGTTCGAATTGCAGTTGCCCTATGCAAACAGATCAGATCGTGAGCGAGGGTATCGACAGTATTTTTCCGATTCGGACAAGGATTTGGTGAATTCAATGTGTCGCGAAGACATTGTTCGCTTTTGCTACACATTTTGAACATCATTTGTTTCCGAAACCTGAATTATGAGGTCTGAGAAAACAGCATTTTAGCAAAACACGGAAACAATGCCTTACTCTCGCCCCGTTTTGGACGAAGGATTGCCAAAAGAATTACGCTTCCTGTTCACGAATTGAACACACGGCTTGCTGGAGCCGAAGAGGGGATGGATCAATGCTAAACGCGGTAGCTGACGCTCCGGACTATCAGGGTTGGGACAACATAGTCGACAGAGCGCCTTGCGGGGTCAGTTCGGGCGTTGTTGCGGGCACTCGCATCGCAACAGCAGCGGGTTGGAAATCGGTCGAGGTGATAAACGCTGGCGAAAAGGTGCTGACCTTTGATGCTGGTCTACAAGTTGTAACTAAGGTTACGCGGACGACGCTTTGGGATGGCGACGCGGCCTGCCCCGTAAACTTCTGGCCTCTATCAGTGCCAATGGGTGCACTCGGCAATCGCGAAGAGATCAAAGTGTTACCGTGCCAGAGTATTCTTGTTCAGAGCGACCGTGCAGAAGACATTTATGGCGATCCCTTTTCTCTTATACCGGCGCGCGCCATCAACGGTATGAAAGGCGTTTCGCGCGTCGCTCCGGACAAAAATTTGCAGGTAGTGATCCTGCATTTCGCGACTGAACAGGTAATTTTCACGCAAGCAGGTGCATTATTTCTTTGCCCAGCATGTCGTGATTTTGTCGGGCAGATCAATGAGGAAGAAGAGCAGCCCTTTTATCCTCTATTGCGCATGGACGAAGCGCGTTTTCTGTTAACTCAGATTGAGGATGAAATTGACGACGCATGCAGTTTTTCCCCTGTGGAGGCACTTGCTGCGGCGGCTCCGGCCTGACCCATTGTCCCGAAGAGCCGGTAAAAGAACCCACGCGACCTCAGGTGTCGCGTGGGTTTTGTTTATACTGTACTAGGCTGCCTTTTTTTGTGGGCTGAACCGGTCGTAAAAGCTCTCACCCTTATTAGCCAATTCGCGAAGCAGTGCAGGCGTAGCAAAGCGGTCGCCATGCGCTGCCGTCAGTTGATCACAGCGTTCGGCAGCGTATGCCGCGCCGATGATGTCGAGCCAGGCAAACGGACCGCCCGACCATGGCGCAAAACCCCATGCCAGGATTGCACCAACGTCGCCTTCACGGATGTCTTCGAGCACCCCCTCTTCCAATGCACGAACCGCTTCGAGAACCTGAGCAAACATCAAACGATGCTGCACTTCGGTAATATCTGGCTGGTCATCCGCCTCCGGATACTTGGCAGCGATACCATCCCAGTAAGTCAGGCGTTTTCCTTTATCATCATAGTCAAAGAAGCCCGCCTTGGACTTGCGGCCCAGTCGTCCTTCAGCTTCCATCCAGAAGATAATCTCATCCACTGCGCTATCAGGATAGTCATCTCCCATTGCCGCCTTCGTCGCGCGGGCAATTTTCGCACCAAGGTCGATAGATGTTTCATCAACCAACTGCAGCGGCCCGACAGGGAAACCCAACTGGCGCGCCGCATTGTCTATTAGAGCGGGCGTAACGCCCTCGGCCACCATACGCATGCCTTCATTGATGTACGGAATAATGCAGCGATTGCAGTAGAAGAAGCGCGCGTCATTGACGACGATTGGTGTCTTCTTAATTTGCCGCACGTAATCCAGCGCTTTGGCCACAGCCCGGTCGCCGGTTTTCTCACCTTTGATTAATTCTACGAGGAACATTTTTTCCACCGGTGAGAAGAAGTGAATGCCGATGAACTGCTCGGGTTTGCTCGAGGCTTGTGCCAGTTGTGAAATCGGCAAGGTGGACGTGTTCGTGGCAAAGATACAGTCGTCATTGACGACATCCATCACCTGTTTTGTCACCTCGGCTTTGACATCAGGATCTTCAAAAACTGCTTCAATGATCAGGTCTGCATCGGCCAGCGCATTGTAGTCTGTCGTCGCTGTGATGCGGTCGAGCGTTTCAGCCTTTTTCTCCTCGGTGGCTTTGCCGCGTTTGATGCCTTTGTCCATGTAGTCGGCAGTGTATTCTTTTCCGCGATCCGCTGCGTCTTGCTGTTGGTCAATCAGCACGACCTCCATCCCTGCCATTGCCGAGACGAGTGAAATGCCAGCGCCCATCATACCGGCGCCCATAACGCCGACTTTTTTGACGCTTTGATCTTCGACAGCTGGTCGGCTCGCGCCTTTCTCCAGTGCCTCTTTATTGATGAAAAGCGAACGGATCATTGCGGCCGACGATGGGTTCATCAAAACGCTGGTGAACCAGCGGGCCTCAATCTTGATGGCCGTATCGAAAGGCACCATGGCACCCTCATAAACGGCACTGAGCAGTGCTTTTGCAGCGGGGAACGCACCTTGTGTCTTTCCATTTACCATGGCTGACGCACCAACGAATGTCATGAAACCGGCCGGGTGATAGGGTGCGCCGCCTGGCATCTTGTAGCCCTTCTCGTCCCATGGTTTTACGATAGTGGGTTCCGAGAGCACCCATTCCCGTGCTTTCTCGATCAGTTCGTCTGCTGGAACAACCTCGTCGATCAACCCTGCGCCCTGCGCTTTCTGCGGATCGCTGAGCTTGCCCTCAAGCAGGAATGGCGAGGCACCCATGGCACCCAGTTTGCGCGCGAGCCGCGTGGTGCCGCCCATACCTGGGAAAATACCGACCATTATCTCGGGCAAACCGATTTTGGCTTTTGGATTGTCTGCCGCAAAAATGCGGTGGCAGCAGAGCGGGATTTCAAAACCTATGCCAAGCGCTGTGCCGGGCAGGCAGCATGCGATAGGTTTTCCGCCATTGTTCTTATCATCCATACCGGCACGCTCAATTTTGCGTAGAATGCCGTGCATGCGCATGATGCCATCCATCAGACCTTGTGCTGGATTGTCTCCTGCGAGTTGTTTCATCTTGGCGATGATGTTGAGGTCCATACCACCGGCAAAGGACCCTTTTTTGCCAGAGCTGAGGATAATCCCCTTCACCGCATCATCAGCAAGAGCGTCATCGATGAGGGCCTCAAGGTCGTAAAATCCTTGCTGATTCATCACGTTCATGGATTTACCAACCGTATCCCAGGTGATGATCGCGACGCCGTCGGCGCCTTTTTCCATTTTAAAGTCAGTCATTTATTGGTCCTCCTGCACGTCCTGTAGCAACTGCAGGCGCGTCTTTAGTGATGGGTGCTGCTCCTCGGGCTCAGCCCAGATCAGCTCATTATCGGTGAATACGAGGGTCAGAAAGCAAGGCGCAGTGTCGGCGGTAAGGCAGTAGCTTCCCGCCTGTTGCAGAACGACGAAAATCTGGCCGTTGCGGCGTTCTATTTTCAGGTCACGTACATTCGCATCAAGCACGCGCAGGTACGAGCCATCCTCGACGCTTATCCAAATCTGCCGCGCCGTACCGGCGTTGCCGCTAAAGGCGTTGGGTTGTCCACGGCAAGAGATGTCATAGGTCAGCAAGTAATCCGGCACATCATCCGGCGTGAACTCAACGATCTGCGTTGGGATGGTTTGTGCATCATCCCATTTGCATATCCCTGCGTAGAGCGCGTTTAGCTCGCCCACTGGATCGGCGCTCCGCCCCGCCAAAAGCTCAGAAGAGGCATGTGCCGCAGACGCAGCGAGGCCGATACCGACCGCCGTTATGACATGCCTTGCTTTCAACGTTCAGACCCGCTCGATGATCGTTGCGGCGCCCATGCCAGACGCAATGCAGAGCGTGGCAAGCCCGGTTTCTTTGTCCGTGCGTTCCAGCTCATCAAGCAGCGTGCCTATGATCATAGCGCCGGTCGCGCCAAGCGGGTGACCCATGGCAATCGAGCCGCCGTTCACGTTGACCAACTCCGGATCAACATCGAACGCCTGTTGGAAGCGCAACACGACAGAAGCGAAGGCCTCATTGACTTCAAAGAGATCAATATCGCCGATCTTCATGCCGCTATCAGCTAGGATTTTCTCTGTAGCAGGAACCGGTCCGGTCAGCATGATCGTCGGATCGGTGCCGATTTTGCAGGTTTGCTTGATCCGCGCGCGCGGCTTCAACCCGTATTTCTTGCCAAACTCTTCATTTCCAACCAGCACACCCGCAGAGCCATCGACGATTCCCGAAGAATTACCGGCGTGGTGGATGTGGTTGATCTTATCAAGATGTGGATACTTCAGCTTTGCCACCGCATCAAAGCCTGGCATCACCTCACCCATCTGCTGGAACGACGCATTCAACGCACCGAGGCCCTGCATATCGGTGCCGGGGCGCATATATTCATCGTGATCGAGGATGTTCAGGCCGTTTTGGTCCTTCACGGCGATGATCGACTTCTCAAAGCGCTTGTCTTCCCAAGCCGCCGCCGCGCGTTTTTGGCTCTCAACGGCCAACGCGTCGGCATCATCACGTGAAAAGCCATACTCGGTCGCAATGATGTCGGCACTAATGCCTTGGGGTACGAAATAGGTCTCCATCGCGATAGAGGGGTCCACAGCAATGGCGGCACCGTCACTGCCCATGGCAACCCGGCCCATCATTTCAACACCGCCTGCGATGTAGGCGTCTCCAGCGCCACCTTTGACCTGATTGGCGGCAAGGTTCACTGCCTCCATGCCAGAGGCGCAGAATCGGTTGATTGCAAGACCAGGGATCGACTCATCAAGATCAGACGCTAGAACGGCGGTGCGCGCGAGGCATCCACCTTGCTCCATCACCTGGGTGACATTGCCCCAGATGACATCCTCGACCGCGTGACCATCAAGACCATTGCGTTCTTTCATCGCGTTTAGAACGTTGGCAGATAGGCGTGCGGCGGTTACCTCATGCAGCGCGCCGTCCTTTCGGCCCTTACCTCGCGGTGTACGCACAGCGTCGTATATGTAAGCTTCGGTCATTGGGGTCTCCTTTACTTCAGGCGCGATCCCCGGGGTTCCCGGGCATCAGGTCGTAGGGGTGTTTCCAGCCGGGCAGGGCTTCGATGTTGCCAAGCCAGCGGTCGATATTGGGCCAATCCGCACGGACAAATCCGAACGGTTCGGGATAAAACAGGTAGCCACAGCAACTGATATCGGCGTTCGTAATCTCGTCGCCGACAATCCAATCGCGGCCTTCAAGTCGGCTGTTGAGCGTGTCATACGCGGCCTTTAGCCGACCTTGCATAAAGCCGATCACCTCCGCCGGTCGTTTTTCCTCGGGCAGGAAATTCATCAGAAAGCGCGTCATGCCGGCCTGGCTTGAGAGTTTATGATTGTCCCAAAGGACCCAGCGAAAAATTTCGTAATTCTCGTCGTGGTCCTTGCCGCCGAATTTACCGGACTTCTCGGTCACATAGGCCTGGATTGCACCCGATTGGCTGGTCTTGAACGTACCGTCAACCAGTACTGGCGCTTCACCCATCTCATTGATTTTACTGCGATACTCTTCGCTACGGGTCTCGCCGCCAAAGAAATCTACCTTCACCGGTTCCCAATCGAGGCCCGACAGCTCCAAGGCCAGAGCAGCTTTGTAGGCATTTCCGCTTTCGCCGAAACAGTAGAGTTTGATGGTCATACCGGTCTCGCCTCAAAGTGATCTGGAAATCAGCTCTTTCATGATTTCATTCGTGCCGCCGTAAATCCGTTGAACTCGCGCATCAGCCCACATTTCGGCGATGTCATATTCCGCCATATAACCGTAGCCTCCATGCAGTTGGACGCAGGCATCTAGAACCTCAAACTGGGTGTCTGTGATCCAGTATTTGGCCATCGCGGCTTTTTCGACCGTCAATGCGCCATGCAGGTGCTCTTCAATGCATTCATCCAGAAACGCGCGCGCGACGGTTGCCTTGGTTTGGCATTCCGCCAGCGTGAACCGGATTGTTTGAAACTTCTCGAAGATCGACGCACCAAACGCCTGCCGCTCTTTGGTGTATTCAATTGTTCGCGCCACGCCGCCCTCAAGCGCGCCCTGCGCGCCACAGGCAATGATCAGCCGTTCCTGTGGCAGCTGCTCCATCATTTGATAGAATCCACGACCTTCCTCCCCACCGAGAATGTTCTCTGGTGGGATTTCGACATTGTCGAAGAAAAGCTCGGATGTGTCATTTGCATGCATGCCGTTTTTTTTCAGGTTTCGACCACGAGAGAAGCCTTCGGCACCTTCTGCCTCCAGAACGACCATGGAGATACCCTTGGCGCCTTCTTTCGGATCCGTTTTTGCGGCGACCACAATAAGATCAGCATGTTGACCGTTGGTGATGAAGGTTTTTTGCCCGTTGAGACGATACGAGTTACCCTCGCGCAGAGCCTTTGTTTTCATGCCTTGCAGGTCTGATCCGGCACCGGGTTCCGTCATTGCCAACGCGCCGACCAATTCACCTGATACCATCTTTGGCAACCAGCGTTTTTTCTGATCCTCGCTGCCATACGCCAGGATGTAATGCGCGACGATCGCCGAATGAATCGGATTTCCCCAGCTGGCCAGATTGGCGCGGCACTGTTCGATGGAAATGACTGCTTCGTGGCCGAAATCACCACCGGCGCCGCCATACTCCTCTGGGATCGAAGGGCAAAGCAGACCCAGTTCGCCAGCTTGGTTCCAGCTTTCGCGATCCATGATGCCAGCCTTGCGCCAACGCTCGAAATGCGGTGACCATTCATCAGCAATGAATTTGGCCGTCATTTCTGAGAGCATTTGATGCTCTTCTGTCATCCAAGCGGATGTCATCTGCATGATTATTTCTTTCTCGCGTCTAGCTCTGAGTTAAAGAGCCGTAATCGGTGCGTGAAATTGTCTTCGTCGATCACGGAGTCAAAGTTTTCGAACAGAAAGGACAACGCTTCGCCTTCATCCAAACCGGCTTCCTGCGAAAAACGACGCAGTCGTCGATAACCATCTTCAGTCATCGCCGCATTGAAACGACGGGTCAGGCGAAAACGTTTTGGCATGATGTCCTTTCGATAGGAGATAAGCGGGTGGGGCAGGCAGATCCTGCCCCAGCCTGATCAAAACGCTTCGGCTTCGAGCTCCATCACAGGTTCAGCACCGGTTTGGATGCGTGCCAGGTGCATCGCCGTCGCGGGCAGGCGACGCTTCATGTAGTAGCGGCCAGTGGCAAGTTTCGTGCGATAGAACTTCTCATCGCTGGTGCCATTTTCCAGCGCTGAATGCGAAGCTTTGGCCATTTCCGCCCACATCAAGCCGAGACATACATGACCGAAGAGATGCATGAAGTCATAAGAGCCTGATAACGCGGCATTCGGGTTCTTCATGCCTTGCTGCATGAAGAACATGCCAGCAGTTTGAAGGTCTTTTGACGCGACTTTCAGAGGGTCAAGGAAGTCGTTTTTCAAAGCTTCGTGGCCTTCATTTTCCTTGATGAAGTTCTTGACCATTTCGAAGAAGGCCATGACATGCTTGCCACCATCTTGGGCAAGCTTACGACCAACAAGGTCCAGCGCCTGTACACCATTCGCGCCCTCATAGATCATCGCGATCCGGGCATCGCGGGCAAACTGCGACATGCCCCACTCTTCGATGTATCCGTGACCGCCATAGACCTGTTGGGCTCGGATTGTCATGTCAAAACCTTCATCAGTGAGGAAGCCTTTGATCACAGGCGTTAGCAGGCTGATAACGCCATCGGCATCCT
Source organism: Pseudomonadota bacterium (assembly GCA_039180185.1). GTDB lineage: Bacteria > Pseudomonadota > Alphaproteobacteria > Rhodobacterales > Rhodobacteraceae > Roseovarius. The sequence goes on from JBCDDS010000005.1 coordinate 62,112, forward strand.
TGTCTTGGTCGCGATGTGCTTTGTCGATCATCTGTGCACCCCAAAGAATGAAGGCGCGACCTGCTTCGGCAAAGCTTTTCTGATCCAGAAGCGCACGGCGAATATCCGGATGCACGATCAATGGATCCGCTGGACCATCCGGGTTTTTGTCACCTGTCACATCGCGCCCTTGAAGGCGGTCTTTGGCGTACTCCAGCGAGTTTTGGTAAGCGATTTCGGCTTGAGCCAGACCTTGCATGCCAACACCCAGACGTGCCTCATTCATCATGGTGAACATAGCGCGCATGCCTTTGTGTGCTTCACCGAGAAGGTAACCGGTCGCCTCGTCATAGTTCATGACACAGGTCGAGTTGCCGTGGATGCCCATCTTCTCTTCGATTTTACCGCAAGACACGCCGTTGCGTGCGCCAAGCGAGCCATCTTCGTTCACGATGAATTTTGGCACGATAAAGAGGCTTACACCTTTGATGCCCTCCGGTCCGCCGGGGATCTTGGCCAGTACCAGATGAATAATGTTGTTGGCCATGTCGTGTTCACCGGCAGAGATAAAGATTTTCTGACCGGTTACTTTGTAAGTGCCATCATCCTGAGGAACCGCTTTGGTGCGCATTAGACCGAGGTCTGTGCCGCAATGTGGCTCTGTCAGATTCATGGTGCCTGTCCATTCACAGGACGCCATGTTTGGCAGATACGTTGCCTTCTGTTCGTCGCTGCCATGCGCGAGGATCGCTGAGGCCGCGCCATGGGTCAGGCCCTGATACATCGTAAATGCCTGATTTGTGGCGGAAAACATCTCACCAACCGCGGTACCGAGGACGTACGGCATGTTTTGGCCGCCGAACTCTTCGGGTAAATCGAGTGCCGTCCAGCCGCCCTCTCGCACTTGATCGAACGCGTCTTTGAAGCCCGTCGGTGTCCGCACAACACCGTTTTCCAGCACGCATCCCTCAGTGTCTCCGACTGCGTTCAACGGCAGTAAAACCTCAGAAGCGATCTTTCCTGCTTCCTCAAGAACAGCATTGGTGAAGTCCGGTTCCATTTCTGAATAGCCAGGTGTCTCTGCTGTGCTCACTTTCAGCACTTCGTGAAGTACAAACTGCATATCTTTGGTTGGTGGTGTGTAGCTTGGCATGGTTATCCTCTCTGAGAACTTATTTTTGCTGACCGCGACTATTCAGCGGCGTTGCGGTTTTGGCGGATGGAAGCAATCATCTTCGCACCCCACTTCATTTGTTCTTGTAAATCAGCGATTGCCGAGTTCAGTTCATCACGTTGCTTCACAAGGCTATCGAGACGTTCTTGGGCAATTTCGTATGTTTTCGTAAATTGCGTAAGTTGCTGGTCGCCTCTGTCGTAAAGATTGAGCAATTGGCGAAGTTCTTCGAGGCTGAAACCGAACCGCTTGCCACGAAGGATGAGTTTCAGCCGGGCACAGTCACTTTTCGTAAACAGGCGTTTTTGTCCTACACGGACTGGGAACAGCAGTTCCTTCGCTTCATAAAAGCGGAGAGTTCGCGGTGTGACTTCGAAGGTGTCGCACATCTGCCGGATCGTCATTGTGTCTTCTTGCATCTTTTCATCTCAACAGCTGTGCATCGCTTTTGCGACATCTGATTTAAGAATTCGTCCACAAGCTACAACTAAAAAGCAAGTTTACGTAACTACGACGTCGCGTCATCTTTGAGTTTACGTAGATTTTGCGTACGTAAAGTGAAGATTTGCGAGCGTTATCACGCAAGTCCGATCAGAAAAAGACCAGCTACGAGGGCAGAATCACTTCTTGTTAATCTACTTCAACGACTTGAGGATTTTGTCACGGGTTTCTTGTAACTCAGAAATGGACTGCTCAAGTTGTGCCCTCTGTGACTTAAGCTCTTCGAGCTGACGCCCAGCGATTTCTACCCAAGTCTGCAGCTGTGCGTCAGTGCCCTCCTCTTCGTAGATCAACAGCCACTGGCGAATATCCTCTAGCGCAAAACCCCATCTACGACCTCGCAAAATGAGTGTCATGCGCGCCACTTCTTTTGGTCCATAAAATCGAGACCGTCCTTCGCGATCTGGAGCAAGTAGTTCAATATATTCATAATACCTGAGAGTGCGCGGCGTTACGTCGAACTTCGCGCACATCTCTTTAAATGACAGACGCTTGTCTGACATCGGACATCCTCCCGTACTTATAGCTTAGGTGTTTTTGACATGATTGCGCAACAGCCGCTCTTGCAGCCGACTGCGCAAAATTAGAATAAAGAGGGTGAGAATCCCACAAAGGTTGCCTTCATGACCGAAAAGCAGATCACGCAGGAGTTTTTTGAGGCTTTGCCGCATGCCAATGCTTTGGGCATCGAAATCGGTTACGTGGGTGACGGGAGGGCTGAGATCGCGATGCCGTATGCAAGTCATCTTATTGGTGATCCGCAAACCGGCGTGATTGCCGGGGGGGCCGTTTCTGCGTTGATGGATACCTGTTGTGGCGCGGCTGTTATGAGCCATCCAGAATGCAGTGGTTCAACAGCTACGATTGATCTACGCATCGATTATATGCGTGGCGCAACTCCGGGGCAGAAGATACGTGCACAGGCTGATTGTTATCATGTCACGCGGTCGGTTGCCTTTGTGCGGGCGAGGGCGCTGGATGATGATAGCGATCGGCCCGTAGCTGAAGCGACCGGTACTTTCACAATCACGACAGCATCATGAAACACAAGGCTCCAGAACCCGTACAAGTGGTCAAACAGCGCCGCGACGCCGCGCTGAGCGCGCTGGTCGAAGGTGTGCCTTACATACAATTCTTGGGCATAACATTTGACCGTCGCGGCGATGAGATTACGTCTGTCCTCCATTTTGACCAAAAGCTTATTGGAAACCCAATTTTGCCAGCGCTTCACGGAGGTGCCACGGCCGCCTTTCTAGAGGTGACTTCGATTATCGGGTTGAGTTGGTCGATGCTCTGGGATGACGTGGAATCTGGCGAGCTTGCACTAGAGGCGCTTGAGGCAGGACAGCTGCCACGCTTGCCAAAGACGATCGGTATAACGATTGACTACTTGAGGTCGGGACTGCCACGTGATGCCTATGCGCGCGCTCAAGTGACCCGTTCCGGCAGGCGTTACGCGTCGGTCAAATCCGAAGCCTGGCAAGACAATCGCGCACGTCCAATTGCTCAAGCCACCGGTCACTTCCTTATGCCAAAACGTGATGGTTGACACCGCCCCACAGGCGATCACGCATCGGCGGGTTCTTTCGATTTCCATTCCGATTGTGCTTGCCAACGCAACCGTGCCTTTGCTCGGGGCAGTGGATACAGGCGTTGTGGGTCAGATGGGCGAGGCGGCTCCAATCGGCGCGGTAGGGATCGGTGCGATCATTCTGACGGCTGTCTACTGGCTATTTGGCTTTCTGCGGATGGGAACCACCGGTCTGACAAGCCAAGCCATTGGCGCAGGGCAAACCCGCGAGGAAGCCGCTCTTTTTTGTCGCGCGATTTTGATCGGTGCGATTTCGGGACTTACGATCATCCTGTTGCAAACCCCGATCTTTTGGGCGGGATTTCAGCTTTCGCCAGCCAGCCCAGAGGTGGAGGGACTTGCAAGCGATTACATGGCGATCCGGGTATGGAGCGCACCGGCTCTGATCTCTCTTTATGGCGTCAACGGATGGTTAATCGCTAAGGAACGCACAGGATCGGTTCTGCTGCTGCAGTTGTTCATGAACGGAACAAATATCTTGCTCGATCTCTGGTTCGTTCTGGGGCTCTCTTGGGGCGTAGAGGGTGTGGCGTTCGCCACGTTCATTGCAGAATGGAGTGGTCTGCTCCTGGGACTATGGTTGTGTCGTGCAGCTCTGCGAAACGGCACGTGGCGCGATCGGGCTCTGGTGTTTGACCGCGACAGGCTGAAGTTAATGGTGGGAGTGAATCGCGATATTCTTTTGCGATCATTGATGATCGAAATGATCTTTGTTTCATTCCTTTTCACCGGAGCGCGGTTTGGCGACGCTACGCTGGCGGCCAATCAGATTTTATTGCAGTTCCTGCATATAACTGCCTACATGCTAGATGGTTTTGCGCAAGCTGCTGAGACATTGGTCGGAAAGGCAGTTGGGCGCGCTGATCGAATAAGACTTCGAAGTAGCGCGATACTTTCGAGCTTTTGGGGTTTGATA
>JBCDDS010000006.1:0-65306 GCA_039180185.1 Pseudomonadota bacterium
AATACAATGATTGGGGAACCCTATGAGCACCTTCGACGATCGCGAAAATGCCTTCGAAAACATGTATGCACATGACGAGGAGATGAAGTTCAAAGCTGAGGCGCGTCGTAACAAACTCGTCGGTCTCTGGGCTGCGGAACTCTTAGGGAAATCAGGCGACGATGCCGAGGCTTATGCTAAGGAAGTGGTTATGGCCGACTTCGAGGAAGCGGGCCACGAAGACGTGGTCCGCAAAGTGGCGGGCGATCTGGGAGATCTTTCTGATGCGGACAAGGTGCGCGCCAAACTCGATGAGTTGCTTGCGGTCGCGCAAGAGCAAATTATGAATGAAGCCTAAATCGGCGCAGTTTACGAAGCCTAATTTTTTATAAACGTCAAACAGTTATGACCTTCCGCACATTCTTCGCCGAATGCGCCTTTTTAGCTTTATTCATATTAATCATGAAGATTATGAGTTTGATTAAATATAATGTGTCATGGCAAAAGGTTGTACCTTTTGCAAACGGTGGCGCGCTCAAATGTCGGATAAACTAACAAAACTTTTGGAAAGACGCGATTGGCTTTTGACCGATGGTGCTACAGGCACCAACCTTTTTAACATGGGTTTGGAGTCCGGCGACGCGCCCGAACTTTGGAACGTTGAAAAGCCTGAAAAGATAGAAGCGCTGTATTCAATTGCGGTGGACGCGGGTAGTGATCTCTTTCTGACTAATACCTTTGGCGGCAATGCCTCACGGTTGAAACTACACAATGCCCAAACTCGCGTGCGTGAACTTAATGTCGCGGCGGCAGAGATCGGTCGAAACCTGGCGGATAGGCAAAACCGCCCTGTTGTTGTGGCAGGTTCGGTTGGACCGACCGGCGAGATCATGGCGCCGATGGGGACTCTAACCCATGAAGTTGCTGTCGAAATGTTTCACGAACAAGCTGAGGCGCTAAAGGACGGCGGCGTAGACGTGCTTTGGCTAGAGACAATCTCCGCGCCAGAAGAGTACAAAGCAGCGGCAGAGGCATTTGCACGCGCTGATATGCCCTGGTGCGGGACAATGAGCTTTGACACTGCAGGACGTACGATGATGGGGGTCACTTCTAACGACATGGCCAAGATGATCGGCAAGTTACCAAACGCGCCAATAGCATTTGGTGCAAATTGCGGTGTTGGCGCATCTGACCTTTTGCGCACTGTTCTTGGGTTGGTCGCGAACGGCACGCCTGTGCCCGTAATCGCCAAGGGCAATGCTGGCATCCCAAAATATGAACATGGTCATATTCACTACGACGGCACCCCTGAACTTATGGCGGATTATGCTGTTATGGCGCGGGACTCAGGTGCGCGGATTATCGGCGGCTGCTGTGGGACCGGCGGAGAGCACTTGCGCAAGATGCGAGAAGCGCTTGAAACCCAACCAATTGGTGAAAAACCAAGCCTTGAAAAGATCGCCGAAGCGATCGGAGCATTCTCCTCGCCGCTTGATGGCACCGAGGAGAAAAACGAAACGCCAGTGCGCACAACGCGTCGTGGACGACGTCGCAGAGCGTGACAAGACCTCTAGTTGCGGCTTTATTGACAGGGTTTTACCTGCCTCTTAGGCTGTTTTCATGGCACAAGAATTCTTCGACCGCGCGTACAAGACGACCGAGCAGAAGGACGTCAAATCCCTCTATAAAGACTGGGCAGAGACCTATGAAGAGGATGTGATTGGTCACGGTTATGCAAGCCCGGCAAGATGTGCAGCGGCGCTATCCAAATTTTTGACCCCGAAAGACGCACCGATCTTTGATTTCGCCTGCGGCACAGGGCTTTCCGGGCTAGCGCTCTCTAAGGTCGGTTTCACAGTGATAGACGGCGCTGATATCTCGCCCGAAATGCTACAAACCGCGAAAGCTCGCGGGATCTATCGTGATTTGACCCTTGCAGAACCGGATGCCCCGCCAAGCATTTTGCCAGGCGACTATGCTGCGATCACTGCGATCGGAGCAATCTCTCCGGGGGCTGCACCAGCAATTTATCTTGACCACCTGATCAGGCGCCTGGCCCCCGGTGGTCTCATTGCGTTTTCATACAATGACCATACGCTGGCCGATGCGCGCTACACGGATCAACTGGCATCTCAGCTCTCATCAGGCGCTGTACGCGAGCTTTTCCAGGAGGAAGGCGATCACTTAAGCGAGCTGGGCTCAAAGTCCATCGTGTATGTGCTTGAAAAAATATAGTTTTCAAACCTTCATTGATAGCTGATCTCCCATCATTTCGGGTGGTTTGAATAGATCGCAGCGCAGCCGCACAGGTTTTTGGTCAAGACCCAATCGCCGAGTGGTCAGCTGAAAACGTTGCGCGATGCTCTCAGCGTATGGACCGCTCCCACGCATCCGCTTGCCCCAATCGGCCTCATAATCCCGCCCGCCATGCATTTCACGGATCAGAGACATCACACGTTTCGTCCTATTAGGATAATGTGCCTGAAGCCACTCACGAAAAAGCGGTGAGACCTCTAATGGCAAACGTAACATAACCCAACTGGCCGCCATCGCGCCCGCATCCTTTCCCGCGTGCAGCAATGCTTCCAACTCATGACAATTCAAACCAGGAACAATCGGCGATGTCATGATCCGCACCGGTATGTCGGCCTGGGCAAGATCTCTGATGGTGCGCAATCTGCGAGATGGGCTTGGCGCCCGCGGCTCCATTTTTCGGGACAGTGCCGCATCCAGCGTCGTCACGGAAATGCCGACACGAGCTAGTCCTCGCTCCGCCATCGACGAAAGGATGTCGATGTCACGTTCGATCAGACTGCCTTTGGTGACAATGGCAACAGGATGGTTGCACGCCGACAGCACTTCCAAAACAGCGCGCGTCACTCCATGCAACTTCTCAATCGGTTGGTAAGGGTCCGTGTTCGTTCCAATCGCAATTGGCGCAACCTTATACCCGGGTTTGCGAAGCTCGTGCTGAAGTACAGCAGGCGCTTCAGGACGCGCGATCAGCCTGGTTTCAAAATCCAGTCCGGCCGACATGCCGAGCCAGGTATGCGTCGGACGTGCAAAGCAATAGATGCAACCGTGTTCACAACCACGATATGGATTTATGGACCGATCAAATGGCAAGTCAGGCGATCGATTATAGGTGATAACCTCACGCGGTTGTTCAACACTGACCTCTGTGCGCAGCAACGCGCCCTCTTCCGGGAAATCCCAACCGTCTGAGACGAATTCGCGTTCATTGCGTTCAAATCGTCCCACTTTATTGCTGCGCGCGCCACGACCCGGCATCCGCAAATAGGGATCAACAGTCACTTCCTGATCGGTCATCCAAAAACAATAGAACAAACAAAGAACAAAAACAACGCGAAACGCTCTATGTTTCTGTTTCTGCTTGGAATATAAAGAAAATTGCAGGTGAAGTCGGAGACGGGTGAACTGGTGTCGCAATTCGTATGTCTATCTGCGACAGTTTGGCGCTACGACTGACCTCAGAACAAGGCACGGCTTCGTGCCCCCATTGCGAGGATTGACGCGCATGTCCGACGAAGAAGACGACATCATCCTGTCTGAACTGGACGACGAAGAACTTGTACAACAGATGTGGGACGACCTTTATGACGGTCTCAAGGAAGAGATCGAAGAAGGCGTAAACATTCTGCTGGGACGCGAATGGGCGCCTTACAGGGTACTCACCGAAGCGCTTGTAGGCGGTATGACCATTGTGGGCAAAGATTTCCGCGACGGTATCCTGTTTGTTCCCGAGGTGCTTTTGGCCGCAAACGCAATGAAAGCGGGCATGTCGATTCTGAAGCCGCTTTTGGCCGAAACCGGCGCGCCGCGCGTCGGAAAGATGGTGATCGGCACGGTCAAGGGCGACATCCACGACATTGGCAAGAACCTCGTCTCCATGATGATGGAGGGCGCCGGATTTGAAGTCGTCGATTTGGGCATTAACAACCCCGTCGAAAATTACCTTGAAGCTTTGGAGACAGAACAACCCGACATTCTAGGCATGTCCGCCCTTCTGACAACAACCATGCCTTATATGAAGGTAGTCATCGACACTTTGGTCGAAAAAGGCTTGCGCGAGGAATACATCGTGCTGGTCGGCGGCGCTCCCCTGAATGAGGAATTCGGCAAAGCCATCGGAGCCGATGCTTACTGCAGAGACGCCGCAGTTGCAGTCGAAACAGCAAAGGAACTCGTTGGTCGCAAGCATAATCAAGGCGCAACAGGATGACCGCCGGCTAAACTAAGTTCTAAACTTGGTTCAAGGTGGTCTTGCGAAACATGAAAAACGCAAAGCCAAGCACAGAGCCCACGGACACTGCGAAGATATTGCTGATCGCCTGCGGTGCTTTGGCGACCGAAATCATGGCGCTCAAGCGCCTCAATGGCTGGGATCATATGGTGCTGCAATGCCTACCGGCCAAATACCACCTTTATCCAGACAAAATCACTGACGCTGTACGTGAGACGGTGGAGAAGCAGCGTGACACGTATGAAAAGTTCTTCGTAGTCTATGCGGATTGCGGCACCGGTGGACAACTGCAAGCGGCGTGCGACGAGCTCGGCGTGGAAATGATCGCGGGCCCGCATTGTTATTCTTTTTTTGAAGGAAACGATACATTCGCCGCTCGCGATGAGATAACCGCCTTTTATCTCACTGACTTTCTGGTTCGTCAGTTTGATGCCTTTGTCTGGAAACCGATGGGTTTAGACAGATATCCAGAGCTGCGCGACATGCTTTTTGGCAACTACACAAAACTGGTTTATCAGGCTCAAACAAAGGATCCCAAACTAGAGACCAAAGCCCGCGAATGCGCGGATAGGCTCGGTTTGGAATACGAATATCGTTTCACCGGCTTTGGTGATCTTGCGGCAGCGCTAAACACCCGAGCTTAGAAGACTGTCGTTAGCGATACGCATACAAGCGAAGGGTTTGGGGGCACCCCAAGGCTCGCGTGGCCTGAACGCAATCAAAAGAGTGCGCCGAAGGCGCTCATTTGGATCAGCTGTTCTGCGACGCGACAGTTCGGATACGTTCAATCATGGCTCTCAGTCCATTCGACCGCTGCGCTGAAAGATGATCGTTTAACCCCAACCGCGAAAGCTCGTGACCGGCATTGACTTCATTGACTTGTTCGATAGGTGTACCATTGTAAAGAGCGCGTAAGACAGCAATGAGACCGCGGACGATCATCGCATCGCTGTCACCTTCAAAACTGAAAGCCCCATCTCCAAAATTGGGATGGAGCCAGACCTGACTAGCGCAACCGTCGACTTTCGTCGCTGGCACCTTAAGAGCGTCGTCAAGAGGCGGCATCGCTTTGCCCCGTTCGATCACGTAACGATATCGGTCTTCCCATTCCTCAAGGAATTCGAAGTCATCAACAATGTTCTCAAATGCCTCGCTGGCCACTAACGCTGCTCCTCAATGCGAAACCTACACCTAAGTAGCAAAGCCACCTGCGTCCAGACCTGCTTGCATCTTTTCAACTGCGCTTCAATGCGCTACTCGATACCAAAGACCTCAGGGGGTTTGGATATGCGTGTGGTTGTTTCGCTTTTGCTGGTTGCCATGATGGGACTTAGTGCCTGCAGCACCATCAGAGAGTCGCGCGTGAACCCGTTTAACTGGGGCGTGGGCGCAAAAACCACTAATGCAGATGACACAAGGGCGGTCCCGATTTCACCAAGCGACCGGCAAACAGGCAACCCACTCATAAATGACGACGAAGCGGACCTTATTGTGCGTCGCAACGTCACGTCTGTAGGTCGGACCGGTATTTTCAGAAGACGCAACAGACAATTCGTATATCCCGGTACGTTGGTCGACCAGGTTACTGATGTTGTTTTAGAGCCAGTGCCATCCGGAGTAATCGTTCGCGTTAAAGGCCTTCCGATCCGCCAGGGCGCGTTCGATGTGCGGCTTCTCAGGGCAAATGAAGACGGTCCTGTCGACGGAGTGCTTGAATACAGCTTGAATGCGGTTCAGCCCACGGATAACCCTCAGGGAAGCCAACGTATAAGGCAGATTGAGGTCGCCGAATTCGTATCAAACGAAGACCTACGGGATGTTGAACAATTGCGGATCGTTGCGCGCCGTAATTCTCGCACGTTAAAACCTTAAGTCAAAGATCTACAGCACGTATTCGGCGGCCATCAGCTGCAAGAGCAATCTCGCCGCGACAAAGCCGCAATGCATCTTGCCCGAAAACATCTGCGCGCCAGCCTTTCAATGCTGGCACATTCCGCTCTCCTGCCGCGATTGCATCAAGATCTGCCGCGGACGCAATAAGCTTCGAGGCGACGGAAAACTCTTCGGTCTTTGCTTTCAGCAAAACACGCAAAAGGTCAGCCAGCGCCGGATTTACCTTCAGATTTTCGCGTGACCGGTCTGGTTCTGGCAAATCTTCCGTTGGGCAATCAATACCTGCCTTTACAGCCGCTATTATGCCTTCTGCGATATCGCCTTGACGCGCCTCTCTCAGCAATAGCCGCAATCGCGAAAGATCCTTGGTCTTTGCTGGCTTCATCGAAGCGATCTCAAGCATCGCATCGTCCTTGAAAACGCGATTACGCGGAATATTGCGTTGTTGGGCATGGGTTTCCCGAAAACGCGCCAGCTCACGCACAATGGCCAAGAACTTTGCTGACAAGTTTCGCGTCTTAACCTTTTTCCAGGCGTCATCTGGGCGCTGAATATAGGTCTCTGGATTGGTCAGCACTTCAAGTTCTTCGGCGACCCAGCGATCCCTTTTTGTCTCGCGTAGTTTCTTCTCGAGAAACTCATAGATCACCCGCAAATGCGTCACGTCCGCTAGAGCGTACTTCTTTTGCGCGTCGCTCAGCGGACGTCGCGACCAATCTGTGAACCGCGAAGTTTTATCAAGCGATGTTTTAGCGATCTTTCGTACCAGCGTTTCATACCCTACCTGCTCGCCAAAGCCGCATACCATTGCTGCGATTTGCGTATCGAAGAGAGGTGCCGGTATTAGGTCAGCATCGACATGAAATATTTCCAGATCCTGCCGCGCCGCATGAAAGACCTTAACCACTTTAGTGTTGCGAAAAAGAGCATAGAGCGGATCGAGAGAAAGCTCTTCTTCGAGCGGATCCACAATGACAGCATCATTTTCATCGTCGCCTGGAAGCGCCAACTGAACGAGGCAAAGCTTAGAATAATAGCTGCGTTCGCGTAGAAACTCAGTATCGACAGTCACATAAGGGGCTTCGGCGGCACGCTCACAAAACTCAACAAGAGCGTCGGTAGTGGTGAGTGTTTTCATCACGTCTTAATCGTTTTCCGTTCAACCCGCCACGCATGTCTCACTCGTATAGGGGACGTGCGCCGAAAATGAAACGGCAGAAATTCAACCGAGGTAAATCGGTTCGCGTTCGCCCTCTGCAAATAGGCGCAAGACCGCCGGATACAGAACATGCTCCTGTTCCAAAACACGCGCGGCAAGCGTGTCGGCGGTGTCTTCCGGCAAAACTGGAACGCGCGCCTGACCCAGAATCGGCCCATCATCAAGTTCAAGCGTCACTTCATGCACGCTGCAGCCTGCTTCGGTCTCACCGGCCTCCAAGGCTCGGGCATGCGTGTTGAGCCCGCGATACTTTGGCAATAGCGACGGGTGGATATTGATCATCCGCCCTTGCCAACGCGAAATAAATGTTTCCGTGAAAATCCGCATGAAGCCCGCGAAACACACAATATCCGGCTCATAGGGCTCTATGACTGAGTTCAAATGTCGCTCGAAGGCAGCACGATCACCTTTGAAGGGCCGGTGATCAACAACCTGCGTTGGAACACCGCGTGCTGTTGCTTTTTTCAGTCCGCCAACCCCTTCGGTATTGGCAATGACCACGACAGGTCGCGCCGGATGATCGCCGATCATACTATCGACAAGCGCGACCATGTTTGAGCCGCTGCCGGAGATCAGGATCGCGACGCGTTTCGTCACGTAAGAACACCTGTGTATTCAACACCTTCGCCCGACGCGACGTGGCCAAGCGTAAAGACAGTTTCGCCCTGTTCCTGCAAAAGCTTAGCAGTTGCATCAGCCTTGTCTTCCTGCAACACAAGAACCATTCCGATGCCGCAGTTGAACGTCTTAAGCATTTCGGCGCTCTCAATACCGCCCTGTTCCATTAGCCAACGAAACACGGGCGGCAGCGATACCGTGTTCAGATCGACATGTGCAGCCATGCCATCGGGCAACACACGGGGGATATTCTCGCTCAACCCGCCACCAGTTATGTGAGCAAGCGCATGCACACCCCCTTCCCTGATCGCGGCAAGCGCGGGTCGGACATAAAGACGGGTTGGTGTCAGCAAGGCCTCGCCAAGTGTGCCCTCTCCCCACGGGCAATCGGCATCCCAGCCAAGCCCAGACATTTCGACCAGTTTCCGAACCAGTGAGTAGCCGTTGGAATGCACACCGTCACTCGCCAGCCCGAGCAAAACATCGCCTTCGCTGACTCCAGAGGGTAATGATGCATCGCGTTCCATGGCGCCGACAGAAAACCCAGCAAGGTCAAAATCACCCGCTTCGTACATGCCGGGCATCTCTGCCGTTTCACCACCGATCAGAGCACACCCTGCCCTAACGCATCCCTCGGCGATACCCTCAATGACCTGAGCGGCACTTTGCATTTCAAGTTTTCCGGTCGCAAAGTAATCCAGGAAGAACAACGGTTCAGCACCCTGACAGACAAGGTCATTGACGCACATCGCCACAAGATCGATGCCAACCCCGCCAACATTACCAGTATCAATCGCAATCCGTAGTTTGGTGCCAACACCATCGGTTGCCGCCACAAGGATCGGGTCGTCATAGCCAGCCGCCTTGACATCAAACATTGCGCCGAAGCCACCAAGACCTGACATTACGCCGGTCCGATTAGTGCGTTTTGCGGCGGGTTTTATGCGGTCAACGAGCGCATTGCCTGCATCAATGTCGACACCTGCGTCGGCATAGGTGATGCCGTTCTTACCATGGCTCATGATTGGTGCCCCACCTGCCGCGAATCTCAGTACCGGCGGGATAGCGCGCCCTTGCGGCACTGTCCATTCTCAGCGTGCCGTGGCCTTCAGTTGAGATTTTGCGCCCCACAAAAACGCATATCTGGAAAGAAAAGTTATCGTCAGCCACGAAAGGATTATAACGAGCACTGTCAGCGCCATGCCAGCGGTGCTTGAAAGCATCTCAGCCAGTATTGAATCTAGCACCAAGAGTAGGCTTGTAACCAAAACCAGAATAGCGATGTTCACAGTGGCAAAAACCCGCGCAAAGTACCAGATTTCGAATTTCTCCGGCAGGCGTTCTGTCAAATCCCCGTACTTTTGGCCCGCAAAAACAGCCGCGAAGAAAGCCGGAAATACGAATATCGGCGCACTTGCTTGGAAGCTGACATAGGTTTCCAGGACAAAGGCAAGCACAGAAAGTGCGATCATGCCAACCAGCAAGCCGCAGATGTAGTGTTTCAGTACAGATTTGCGATATTCCATATCACAATCCTCACACACACGCTTAAATTGCATCATGCACCATCAAAAAGGCAAAAATAAGGAACCGCCTTGACCTTACAGGGCAAGTTGATACGGATACCCCTCAGGCTGGGCCTGTAGCTCAATTGGTTAGAGCAGAGCGCTCATAACGCTTTGGTTGGGGGTTCAAGTCCCTCCGGGCCTACCATGCCAAATTCCCGTGACGCACCAACAGGTTTTCGTCACTGGCTGCACATCACGGCCGGAATTTTCGGCGACACATCCTCGACGAGGCTTTCCATATGCCCAGGATCGAAATTGAATACCTCGGACAGCCAGAAATTGAAAAAATTGGACTGTCAAACGACGATATTCTGAGTGCCATCGAAGAAGGACTTGTAGCGGCCGGCCGCGGCCAGACGGTAATTGAGCCGCGCATGCATCTGACACCGGACCCAAACGTCGACGGGCATTTCAATGTTTTACGCGGCTATGTGGAACCGTTGGATTATGCGGGTGTGAAAATTGTCGGCGACTTCTACCATAATTTTGAAAAGGACCTTCCATCAGAGTTGGCGCTTCTAAACCTGTTTTGCCCGCGCACTGGCGCACCGCGCGCAGTGATTGACGCTGCTGGCATCACCGATATGAGGACCGGCGCTCTGACGGCACTCGGTGCCAAATGGCTTGGTCCGCGAAAGCCCAAAGTGCTAGGCCATGTCGGCGCCCGCGGCACGGCCTATTGGAACGTGCGCCTACTCGATCACCTTTTTGATTTTGAAGAGATCAGAGTGCATTCGCGGCGCGCAGAAAGCCGCGAAGCATTCGGCGAAAACCTGCGACGAGATCTCGGCAAGGACATCATAGTAACCGAAGACTGGGAGAGCTGCCTGAAAGACGCAGATATCATGGTGGAGGCCACCCGGCTCACCGATCCAACGCCAATGTTCGATCGCACTTGGGTCAAACCCGGCTCTTTCGTTGTGCCATACGGCACCAAAAGCGCCCTGCCCCTCGATTTTACCGAAGGTTTCGACAAATTCGTTATGGATGATCTCGGACAAATGCGCGCCGGACATCTCGGCGCACTGCGACCCCAAATCGATGCCGGAAAAATCAATGAGGAAAGCTTTTACGCAGAAATTGGAGAGATCGCCGCGGGACTAAAACCCGGAAGAGAGAGCGATGCGGAAACCATCCTGTTTTGGCATCGCGGCATGTCGACGGGGGATATTGCGCTTGGGGCTAAGATACTCGAGAGAGCGCGTGAGATGGAACTAATCCAGCCGCTGCTATATCGGGAGTGAGGTAATGGCGCAGACCTTACACCTTGATGGCGCGTCTTTAACGATTGAAGCGCTAGTGGAAGCCTCACTTGGTCAAACACAAATCTCACTCGATCGCAAAGCTTTGCAGCGAATGCAAAACAGCCGGAGAGTAATTGACGAGGCTGTAACGGCACGAAAGCCTGTTTACGGCGTGACAACTGGGCTTGGCACCAAAGTCACCGAAGCATTGAATGAAGACGATCTAGCTACGTTTTCGTTGCAGACTATCCGCGGCAGAGCGCATGCCATCGGTGAGCCCGCATCGCGTGAAAATGTGCGCGCCGCTATGATCGTTCGTGCCAATACGCTGTTGACCGGTCATGCTGGCGCGCAGCCCAAGATCGCCCAAATGCTGGTCGACTGCATCAACGCAAACATCACGCCAGTGACGGGATCAATCGGTTCCGTCGGCGTGGCCGACCTTTTGCCCAACGCAACGATGGCTTTAGCTTTAATTGGCGAAGGAGAAATGTTTGAGGCCGATGGTACGCGTGGTTCGGCTCAAGAAGTTCTCGCAAAGCATGGTATCTCTCCCTTGGAGCTTGGGCCCAGAGACGGCCTCGCTTTGGCAAGTCATAGCGCGATGACCGCCGGCGCGGCCGCGTTGGCCCTCCACGCGGCTCAAGACGCTTACGAAACTGTCCAATCAGCAGCGGCGATGTCGATGGAGGGATTTCGCGCCAATCTCGATGCGATTGCCAAAAATGCCATAGCTGCCAAACCCTTACCTGGGCAAATGGAAGCCGCGTCTGACCTGCGGAAGAAATTGAAGGGTAGCGCTCTCTTTGATCGCCAGAACGCGCGACGGCTGCAAGACCCGCTCTCGATACGTAACACTCCGCAAATTCACGGCGCATTGGTGAATGCGCTTTCACACCTTGCAAAGATCGTCGAGATCGAGATCAACAGCACCAGCGACAATCCAATAATCTTGGAGGATCAGGCAGACATTGTTTCGTGCGGTCATTACTATACGGCCGAGCTCTGCCACGCAGTTCAAAGTGCAAGCAACGCCTTCGTTCAGATCGCCAGCGCTCAAATCGCACGAACTGCGAAACACCTTAATCCGATACTCAGCGATTTGCCGGCCTCTCTGGCCAAAGACAGCAGCGCTTCCACGGGTTTGGCACCTTTGATGAAAATCACCGAAGCGCTGGCAGCTGACCTGATGCAAGCCGCACAACCTGTTTCCCTTTGGACCAGCGCGCATCCAAGCGGAGTTGAGGACTGCATCTCACCTGCTCCTTTGGCGATCAATAGGCTTTCGCAAATCGCAAAACTCTCAAAACAGATGTCGACGGTCGAGTTGATCGTAGCCTGTCAGGCATTAGACATGCGTAAGCCGGCCCCAAAAACAGGTGCTTTTATTAAAGCACTTCGAAATCGTGTGCGAGCGCACGTGCCAACGATTTCAGAAGATCGATCATTATCTCTTGAAATCATGAGCTTGATTGAAGAAGTTAACCTTTTTAAATCATTTTCATGGCGACTAGACGACTAGCGGCCAATTACGATGTCGGCCTTGAGACCACCCAAACGACGGCTCTCGCCCAGACGAAGGGTTCCGCCATGCGCACGCGCAATGTCGAGCGCAATCGAAAGGCCTAGGCCGACGCTGGTTCCAAGATTCTGGTTTCTAGCCTGGTCAAGCCGAGCAAATGGCTTCATCGCCTCTCCGCGTTGATCAGGAGGGATACCTGGCCCGTCGTCTTCGACACGGATCCTTAGACTACGATCAGTCAAAAGCACAGAAACCTCAGCGCGCGAACCATACCGAATAGCGTTTCCAATCAAGTTTTCCACAGCGCGGCGTATGCCGCCTGGGCGAAGTGGCACCTCACCCTCGCCTCGTGCGCTATACAGTTCGACCGGACGCTCTGAGCGTTGGTAGTCAGCCACGATTTGCTCCAAAAGAGCGACAGGATCGGTGGGTTCGGGTTCACCCTCTCGCGCGCCTTTCGCAAAGTCCAGAAACTCATTAATGAGCCGTTCCATGTCGGCCACGTCCTGTTCCAGTGGCTCGCGTTCTGCTTCATCAAGCATCGACAAGGCGAGCTTCATACGGGTCAGCGGCGTGCGCAAATCATGGCTGACGCCAGAGAGCATCAGCGTGCGCTGCTCAATCTGGCGCTCTATCCGAGCCCGCATATCCAGAAAAGCATTGCCTGCCGCACGAACTTCCATCGCACCAGCCGGTTTGTATTCAAGGTGACGCCCTCTGCCAAAAGCCTCAGCTGCATTTGCCAGGCGGGTAATCGGTCGGATCTGATTGCGCAGATAAAAGTATGAGATCGCTGTTATAAAAACCGCAAAACCAACCATATTCACCAACAACTGATGCGGATTAGCAGCTGAAACACGCCTACGATCAAATCGGATACGAATTCCATCACCATCCGCTTTGAAATACAAAAGTACTGTGCGTTCATCAGGCAGTTCAATCGCGTGCAATTCATCCAAAAGGCTTCGAAATTCACGGATAACAATATTGCCGGTCAGGTCGTGCCAGCGAGATTTATCCATGGCTGGCAATGCCGCGCGATCGATACTTTCCACTTTTACCTGCAGCGTATCGGCCAGCCGAGACTCTCCAATTTCAGCGGCATCCATCCCGCTTTGAAGAAGCACGCGCACTTCTCTGCTGGCTGATTGCGTCATTTGCCGCGTCACACCTTCGAAATGGCGTTGAATAAAAACCACGGAAACAACCAGCATCACAGAGATCACTGGCAAAAGCAGGATCAGCATAACCCGCGCATTGAGCGAGCGAGGCATATAGGGTTTAAGCCAGGCAAATGACATACGCCGAACCCTAAACGTGCGGCGCAGCAACGAAAAGAGGGCATGAATGAACCAAGACAGACCTGAGGCCGGTCAAGTCGTTGAATTGAGCAGGCATGTTCGCCGTGTCGTCGCGCCCAATCCTTCACCTATGACGTATTGGGGCACCAACACTTACCTGATTGGCAGCCAGGATTTGGCGGTTATCGATCCCGGCCCTGACAGTGCGGACCATCTCCGGGCGATTTTGAATGCAGTGCGACCCGGCCAAGACATCACCCATATCTTTGTAACCCATTCACATGTGGATCATTCTCCGCTTGCAAGCACGCTTTCAGATGAAACAGGGGCGTCTGTCTACGCTTTTGGCGCCTCAGGCACAGGGCGTAGTGATGTGATGCAAAGACTGTCAGCGGTTGGGCTGATGGATGCGGGTGAAGGTGTCGATCATGATTTCGTTCCTGACATCCGCCTTGCCGATGGTGAAACTGTTTCAGGCAGCGATTGGACGCTCGAAGCGCTATGGACACCTGGCCACCTGGGCAACCATCTAAGTTTTCAACTTGGCAAAACCGTTTTCTGCGGCGACCTCGTGATGGGTTGGGCAAGTTCATTGGTCTCACCACCGGACGGAGACCTTACAGATTTCATGGCTTCATGCCGTCGCCTGCGGAAGCTGAAACCAGCCCTTATGCACGCAGGTCATGGTGCACCAATCAAGAAGCCTGTTGAGCGACTGGATTGGCTCATATCGCATCGGGAAAGCCGCGAAGCCTCTATCCTTGAGGCGTTGCGCGAAGGTCCTGCCACTGCGGCTAAGCTCACACGCCTAGTGTACACAGATACGCCCGAAAGTCTTATGGGAGCGGCCACTCGGAACGTATTAGCGCACCTGATTGATCTTTTTGGAAAAGGCACTGTTTCGCCCGTTGGCGAGTTGAATGACAGAGCGCATTTTGCGTTATGCAATTAACAAACAAACAAGCTAGAAAAATTTGTCATTAGCCCTCTGGACGCGCCAAATCCGGATTGCTATACCGCGCCGGTGTTCCGGCGTAGCTCAGCGGTAGAGCAGTTGACTGTTAATCAATTGGTCGTAGGTTCGATCCCTACCGCCGGAGCCAAAAAACTCAAATAGTTTCGCGAAAATTCAACATTAGAGTACGCCGCTAGGTAAGCACGGACCTCTGGCGAATGGGACTTGTAAAGCGGGCGCTCCGAATGTGTGGACGGCCACGGTATTTTGTCCAAAACTTTCTCGGCTTTAACCAGCTGGGCCCGACATTCGCCTACCCAGGTCCCTGACTGTCACAATCGGAATCTGTTGCAGCGATATTTGATTGCTGGGTGTGCTCAATTACTCGAGACGATCGCAGCGTTGCAACCGGACGTCCCCAATCCTGCCGTTCATAAGGATTTGTGATACCGCGATCCAACTCGACCAGGGCTGGCATCCGTAGCATCCTGAAATCGAACGCGTTATCTTAGACATTCGTAAAATTGCAAACTTGCCGCTTAGTTACATGTGCAGCGCACAACTGCACGGATTCAAAAAGTTGATCTCAGGTGAGAAAGGAGGCTTCGCTGCTAAGTATTTTAAGGCGCGGTGGGGGGCAAAAACTCGCACTACTGTTCAACGGATTTTGGTTACTACACTATGCGGGATTTTGGTGGTTAATCCAAGAAACTCTGATACGAGTAGAATACATTTTTCTCACTTAGCTGGACTGCTCGCAGTTAAACTCAAAAGCCTTGAACACAATGCGTCAGAACACATGGACAATTTGACAGGAAAAGACGGATGACGCTCCGTGTTCAAAGGCGGCGATTTTTGGACGGGCGGTATGAAGAGATTGTGCCCGAACCGCGCAACTACGCTGCGGAGGTGACACTGATCGAACGACGGTGGTTCGATCTGGCCGATCATCAGGCTGACAACCCCAACGACGTCGAAGAGTGGCTGCTTTCGGAAGCAAGTGTTGTCACCGATCTCCACGCGTTGTTCGAGGCGTTCATGTGTCGTCTGAACTTGGCTGGCCTTGGTGTCGAGAGAGCCAGTCTTCATGTGGGAACACTTCATCCACAACTCTACGGTTATGCGTGGAATTGGAGTGTGCTTGACGGAATAAGTGATGAAAATCAGGTTGCCCCGGCAATTCTGAATTCGCCGGCTTATCGCAAGAATCCGTTGTCACGCGCTATCGACACCGGCAAAGGCTTCCGTCTCGACGTTACCGATGCCGCGGTACGCGTTGGTAGTTCCGTTTTGAAACAATTACACATTGACGGGTTCAAAGAGTACGTGACAGAGGCTTTGTCGACCGGTAGCGGCTATCACAACGCTGTCACACTCGCGACGCGTCAGGTAACAGGGTTTTCCGACCCACAGTTTCGCCGCATCCGCCATCTGCTGCGCCTGTTCGCTCTACATGTCGAGCGTCACAGCGCCCTTCGCATTGCGCGCAATATTGCGAGCACTTATCTGGGAGAGCAGGCTGGTACACGGGTCAGCGACGGAACCATCAAACGGGGCGCCGGAGACACTATCCATGCAATTATATGGGCCTCTGACCTACGGGGCTTCACCTCCTTGTCTCAGCGGTTAAAAAACGAAGACATCACTGCCGTTCTCAACTGTTATTTTGCCATCCTCGCTGACGCTGCGATGGCGCATGGCGGCGAGGTGTTGAAGTTCATCGGGGATGGCCTTTTGGTCGTCTTTGAATTGTCGAGATTTGAAAGCCCCGCAGAAGCAGCACAGGCTGCACTCAATGCCGCTCAAGCTGCTCTGAGAGGTGTAGAAAGGTTGAATGCCGACCCTGATGCACTGCTTGATGTACTTGGCTGGCGACCGCTAAAGTCTGGCATTGCGCTGCACAAGGGACGCGTGTTTTTTGGAAACGTGGGCTCCGACGCGCGGCTGGATTTTACCGTTATAGGTTCAGCGGTAAACGCCACCGCTCGGATCGAAGGCCTTTGCAAGGAACTCAAACAACCACTTCTGATGTCCGGCGAAGTGCGGAAGTTACTAGAAGGGGAGTTCGAATCTCACGGAGCTTACGAGTTACGTGGTCAGTCCCAACCAACCGAAGTGTTTTCGCCCAATTGGATTCGAGTTTAAGCCTGTGAGCAGCCTGATTTGACCTGTTCAGTTTAACCGTTCGTGCGTGATCGGCCCAGATTTCATCGGAACGACGGTGTCACGGGTCGGCGAGCGGTAGGTCAGCGCATAGTTTAGTCTTATAGAGCTACAGTGTTTCCTTCTTTCTTCGATGATGATCTGTGCTTCCCGCTAGGTGTAGAAGATTACACCATTGAGCAGTTCGTCTCGGAACCAGCCATTGAAACTTTCACAGTTTCCGTTCTTCAGTGTGCTTCCCGGTTCAATGTGGGTTGTCTGAGCGGTCACGGTTTCAGTCCAGTTCCGGACAGTTTGACCTGCGAACTCGGTACCGTTTTCGGACCGGGTGCGAACATGGTCGACACAGGCACTGCGACAAGATGGGCTCAAAAATTTCCCTTTTCGGCGTCAACACGAAATTGAATGAAGTCCAACACCTAGGCACAATAGATGAGAAGCGCCTGCGCGTGTCAGCGCTTCTCAAATCTCAATACAGTGGATATCATCCTATCAAAATAGCTTTCAAGGAGCGCTTTCTGTGGGGACAGCATCGAAGGCGAGCGCGCGACAAAACCATCTGAGAACAATAATTGCTTCGTTGATGGTCGTATTGATATCGGGCTGTGCAGAAGCACCGCCAGTTGTTGGGATAGACAATCCTGACGTACCAACCGAGTCAGTCGCTGAGGCAAAGCGCCACAAGGTCTTTATCATGACCACGCGCGAAGACTCCGAGGTGGTAGGCGCGTTGTTTTCAGAACTGCGCGCGGACGAATTGGGTCTGGCCTCTGTAGAGGTTTCTATTCCACCAACGCACCAGACCGGTAAGTTGGAACGCCCAAAATCGTTGCCGCCGGACCCGCGCAAAGAATTTTCCGTAATAAATCCGACGATTTACGATTCTGACCGCGCCATCATTGCGTCTATGAACAGCGAATTCAGGCAACGCCGTCCAGAAGACCGGGATGTGTTATTCTTCGTCCATGGATATAACACGACAACCAGCGACGCGATCATGCGCGTTGGGCAGTTCGTTGAGGATAGCGGCTTCAAAGGCGTGCCTGTGTTATTTACCTGGGCCTCGGCGGGCAAGCTCACACGCTACGTTTATGATCTCAATAGCGCCCTTGTGGCGCGCCCTAAGTTGCTTGACGCGGCATCCATCGTCAGCCGCAGCATAGCGCAGGAATACCACATCTTCGCACATTCCATGGGAGGGTTTCTGATCATGGAAGCGATCGTAAGCGCTGAACACAAAGGACAGTTTAATCGTACTGGTCGATTGCGGAACATCGTTCTGGCATCACCAGATATTGACTTGGATCTATTCCAGTCGCAGTTGGGTGAGATCGAAAACCGGTTCGATCGGCTCTTCGTGCTGTTGGCTGAAGACGATTACGCACTTCGCGCGTCGCGCATTATAGCGGGTGGCGTTCCCCGCGTTGGTGCGGCGGATGCCGATGCGCTGGCGGCGCTCGGCGTTAATGCGGTCGATCTTAGCGAGGTAAACGACTCCAACTCTGGCAGCCATCAGAAGTTCACAGGATCGCCGGAAATCGTCCGTCTGATTGGCCAAGGGTTAAACACGAGTCCAGAGTTTGGCGGTGGTCGGCGGACAGTCCTGAGCCAGGTGCTGGGCGATCTGCCTGTACGGGTCGTCGGCGCAATAGACTGACCCTACTCGCATGTGATTAAGGATTTTGACGGTGCAAGCGCTTGTAAGGACTCCATGCTGATCTCACGGTTGAAGACGAAAATAACCACGCAGGTTCAGCCTGGTCGCGCAAACCATTTCACTGCTTCAAAATCAGGTTTCCTGTCGTGCGCACTTATTTTGCTGTGTTCATCATCGCCGCCTGCAATCTCTGAACCGAGCCAGGTCTGGAAAGAACTGGAGCTTTGGAGCATTCGCATTCATTTAGAGGACAAATCACGCTGTTATGCGTCCCGCAGACTGGACAATGGCAGTGAAGTTCAAATCGGAACTGAACCAACTTTGGATGGGGGATACTTCGCCATTTACAACGTGGCATGGAAACATCTGGAAGAAGGCATGACGGGTTCGGTCGTGTTTGATTTCGGTACATCACGATTTGGCGGCGAAACAATCGTTCGATTTGAAAATGGAGTACCAGGTGGTTACGCCTTTTTTAACAATCCTGAATTTGTGCAGACATTTGCCAGACGCTATGAAGTCACGATTAAAGGGTCGAGTGGCGCGAGTTTCACGCTTGATTTAAAGGGAACAAGTCGGGCCATTCGCGCTGTACTCGCTTGCCAAGATGCGCAACCAGATGCTCAGGACTAATCATTCACTGCAATTGTTGAATGTCCGGCCGGCAAGCAACGCGCGTGTCGGGCATCCGGTCCGCGCCATCTGAGCGAAAGCCGCGTGCGCCACCGACCAGCACCTTAAACCGCGGGTCTGACAGTTTGCCCGAAACCTCAAAAGGTAACGCCGAGCGTGCCAAAGGTTTGCCAACAGGGCGTGGTTCCGCGCGCAAGTCGATGACGTCAGCGTTTACATCAACCTCACCCCGAGCAACCACCTGTACACTCTTCGTTTCAGCGACAACAGAATCGAAGCTCAATGCGCCACCATCGATGCGCACCGGGGCCACGACACAAGTGATATCAGTATGACGCTTGCGAAACTCATTTGAGAATAGCCAAGGGAAAATACCAAGACCGGCCAATTCGAGCAGGCTCGTTGCGATCCAACCATTTGACATTTCTATTGTTGCTCGACCTGACGCTGTTTTCAAAAACACTTGGGGTGACGACATCTTTCCTGACAAATTGAAGCGGCCGCGCAGTGCGCCATCTGCGTCAAAATCAATCCCTGTGGCATCAAACATGTTCGCAAGGGTCCAACCTGATGTCGCCCCTGACAAGTTGACAATACTTGGGGCATTAACGACATCTGCTTTTGCTTCGAGATTGAAGTTACCGCCACCGTAAGAAAACTCGATTGGACCTAGTTGAGCCTTTCCACCAATGGAGGAAAATTCGCTCGACAGTTTGGTAACTCCTTGGACACCGGAAATTCGATTGAGAACAATCGTCGCCAGAACATCGGTGTTCAGCAAAATGGTATCGATGTCCAAGAGTTGCGCGGTCAAATCCGAAGTAGGGTCACGCTCGTTCTCAATTGAACCGGCGTTTTCTTTTTCATTGTTCGATAGTGCTTGCTCTTTCGAACCTTCAACTGGAAGGACCAAGGGCTGGAGCGGAAGTTCAGATATCAATTCCGGGCGTTGCTTTTCATCAACGTCATCTTTTTCTGTAGGATCACCAATCTTGCTCAATTCAGAAATTCCACGCATCGATGCCTTTACGTCGACCAAGTCAAGCGCATCGCTGAGGATCTCAGCATGCACTTTGTGCCGTCCATTTTCCGGAAACAGCGAAACATCGACACCAATCTGAGAAGTGTTCGCTGATAGATCGAATTCACCCGACAAACGTTCACTGCCTGCCTCAATTGATGCAGACAGTTCCAAGGCTCCAGCATCGATTGGTTGCAAATCGAGGGCTTCAAGAAAGGCGGCACTGTCGGCCACGCGTAGTACCGCATCGATTGCCAAGCCATGGAGCTTTCCAATATCACCGGCCGCAAAAGCAGCATCCATCCCCCAAACCTCTGTCTCCACTGCCTTTAGCCTGGCTTCCGTTAGACTAATACTTCCGTCAACATCGCCCAACGCGAAGCTCCCTTCCACCTTTCCAAAAGCTGTGGCTACGTCATCTCCCAAGCCTGCCAGAACGAGCGACGCCGGAGCATCGATTTGCCCTCTGAATTGGATTCCTTGGAAACTGAGCATGTCTTCTATGTTGCCCGTGGCCTTCAGCAGTGGACGTTCAATTGGACCGGCCTGCATGGTGATGTCTGTAAGCGAAAGCTCTCCCTCTTTGCTGCGTGCGATCTCTCCAATGGACACCGGGCCAATACGGTCCAATCCTTGTTCGAATGCATTGGTTTTTAGCAACAACTCTTCAAAGACCAGTGCGTTCCTTTCGCTGACTATGCGAGCGGTAATACTCGTAAGCTTGATGTCGAAAACAGTGTTTGCGGCTTGAGGAGTTTCGTCTTCTGAGTAAAGACGCGTGTCTACCATCAAGTCGACGCCGTTGAGAGCATTCAGGTCGTTCACACGCCCTTGTAAGGAGACTTCTTGTCCTTGATCAAAACGCAAAACAGCGTCGATGTCAGACACGGAGAAAATACCATTCCGGTCCTCAATTTCCGTTACAAGTTGGCCCGTTCCACGAAGTGGGCTTTCAAGGCCCAGAATATCCAGAAACTCACTCATATCAGGCGTACTCAGGATAAGGCTTGCGCCGTATCCACGCTCAAAATCACCTGTACCGTCGATCCGCAATTCAGAAGATCCAAGCTTTGCAACGGTTTTGAACGGCGCGTCATGTGCAAAGTGAGCTTCAACGGTAAAGTCCTGGCCGTTGACCAACCCTTCGCTAAAAACCTCAAATGCCGGGCCCCCTTCGACCCTTGCTACAGACAACGTCGGCATCTCGAAATCGAAACTGAAACCAGTGACAGCGTCTATAACTGACAAATCAACATCGGTTATGCCTTCACGCGATTTTGCTAATAACAAAAGCACGTCTGACCACACCGGCACGAGAGCCGAACGATCTACCCGCGTAGACGTTCCGACAATGGCCGATTTCTGATGCTTCGCGCCCCAGCTGATCCTATTCTTTTCGTCGCGCAGCAAGGTTACTATGAGCCCGCTCACAATAGGGTTTTCGATTTTCAGGCTATTTGAAAAAAGAGAAAGTGGTTCCATCTCGAACTGCAGGCTCTCCAGTCTTGCCAGATCCAGCTCTTCGATGGTCGTGCTTGGTACTCTGACATTTTGCAGGTTCACTTGGCTCACCGAACCCAACGCAACATGTACATCGCCGTCCACGTGAATGGTTTGGCCGGCCTTCTGAGAAAGAATTTCCGAAACGATCGCGTTACGCGCATCTTTGAAAACTGGCTGGGTCAGAAGACCCCAGATGCCAATTGCAGAAACAACAACCAGCATCGCGAGACTTGCCAATACACGTAACGTCCACTTTTTCATTCCGCATAGCCTTTGACAGGTCCAAGATCTCACGAATGGCTCAACGAAGCTTAGTACAAGGCGAAACGCATCGCGAGGGGCGTGGTCAAAATTTAAATCAGAAGTCCGCTTGGTCGTGGCTGCTTGACCTGATTTGTTTGAGGTGTAACGCTCTATCCTAAGGAGATTGATAGGATCGGATGCTGATCAACCCTTGGAACAAAGAACACTACCTGCGCCTTTTTTTGATCGGGCTGTTCTTTCTGTTTGTTCCAAGTTCTGGATATGCAACGGACGCTCAATTGGTGGTGTGGGATGATTTGTATCCTGGGAACAAGGGTTATTCGCAGTCAGAACGTTCTGTCATAAATCCGCACCAAACCGGCCAATCAGAGAACATTGAATCCCTGCTTCCTTCGTTGAATGAATTTGATCCCTTGAACGACGGGCAGCAAATCGTCGAGACATGGGGGCAAGAGGACTACGAAGTTGTAACCGCTCTGATCGGTACGGAAATTATCCTAGACGGCCACGTCTTGCCTCTTATTTGGGAAAGCGACCGTATCATCGAGTTTCTGCTTGTGCCTTGGGTTGGTGCCTGCATTCACACGCCAGCCCCTCCTCCCAACCAAATAATATACGTGAGTTATCCTGACGGCTTAGTTATCCGAGAACCTTTTGAAGCTGTGAGATTGGCTGGCACCCTTCGACACGAACCTGCTGACCACGATCTTTTCCTAGTAGATGGCAACAGACGGATCCCAGTTTCCTACACTTTACACCACGCAAAGACAGCTGGCGCTGCAGGTAAGGTTACCGCATCAGTAACGAAGAATCTGCCCGCATTTGCGCAAATTCAAATGTGGACAAACTCTTTATTCACAGGAAGCATGACTGCAATTGCGGAGGATGGAGCATCCAAAACTCTGCTTATCGCGCTAATGCTGTCTTTTGCCTATGGTGTGTTCCACACGTTGGGACCCGGTCACGGGAAGTCAGTCGTTGTTTCCTATTTCGTAGGTGCTGGCGGTAGCGCAAAGCACGGTCTGACGATGGGTGTGCGTATTGCTGTTTTCCATGTGCTATCAGCGATAACGATTGTGCTTTTTCTTGACCTCGCTGTGCGGCAGACAACCGGCGCTGCGCCATCTGATTACCGTTCTATTAGGATGGTCAGCTATGCATTGATCGTGTTGATAGGCACAGCGATGCTATGGCGGTCGGTATCGGATGTCTTATCACGGAGGCCAGTTTCAAAGAACGGCCACACAAGCTCAAGTCACTGTGGTCATTACCATGAGACGCAGACCGCCTCCAACCAGAGTGGCTGTTCAGCATGCGCCGCCACCAATAGTCCGCCGGGAAGCGGTTGGATAGCTGCCTCTATTGGCGTGGTTCCATGCACCGGCGCGATGATCGTAATGCTGTACGGCTTGGCCAATGACATGATTTTTACAGCGATACTGATGGTCTTATTAATCTCAGCTGGCATGGCGACGGCGATGTCAGCGATTGGCGTTGCGGCAATATGGGGGCGGAATATCGCAGAAAGCCGAATTGCATTGAACGAAGAGAGAACTCGGCGTTTTGAGGTAAGCGCGCGCCTTGTCGGCGGTGCGTGCGTGTTTGCTATCGGTACGATTTTGCTTTTGTTTACTGCGTTGAGCCCGGCGGGTTCACAATCCTCGTTTGAAAACGTTTCTATGGGCAATCAAAATTCAATAGAATCAGATATCTAGGAACGTTAGTTTCAGTTCAAATTTCTATGGTCTCAATTGGAATCCAGGGAAGAAGTCGACAGCGAATTTTAAACCGGGTCAATTGCGTAAAAGAAGTCACCGATTAAGTCTTACGCAAACAAGATTTTCTTAAAACAGCACCGCTATCGGAAGTCCTGTCAACAGAATTTCGTCCAGTCGGGTAGATGCCAAAGCGTCGTCAAATCTACTGTGCCGATTCAGCCCAGTCCCCAATATCTTAACGATTTCGGGAGAACCGGCGAATTTCGAGTGGGTCCCAGAACTGGAGTCCTCAATTTCGGAAAGGTCAACAACCACAACGCCGAGCTGTGCCAACTCCTCAGCATTGCCAGCGCCGACGCGCGGAACACCTCCGGCGATAACCCGTGACACACGCAGCGCCCTGTCATCTCGCGAAAGAAGAACGAATATATCCAACTCACTATTGATTTCTTTGAGTTGCGCCCTGAAAAGATCAAGGTCTATGTCAGGCGAAGCCAACACGATGTTCTTCAGTCGGCCAGACTGATTCAGGACCCCACGCAGGGACGCATCCCGCATTGCCTCCATTGTCAGTAGCGTACCCATTGAATGACCAAAAATGTCATAGCCGTCAGCCTTCGTTTGGCCCAGCAAAGCGCCCAGTCCGCGCATACTTTCCCGAGCGATCAATACGCTGTTGAGATCAAACACGTACTTCTTAAGCTGTGCGGCGGAGGCCCAGTCAAAAAGCACTGGTACTCCGTCATATCCGCTGTCCTGAACAAACTGCGCTAGACGGAGTGCGGCGTCCGAAGTTGTATTGTTGTAACCGTGAACAAAAAACAGAATATCACGCTCGCCAGGGGGTAACTTTGAAAGTTCTGAATTGATTGATCGAACAAAAGCCTGATCATTGCCAAAGACAACGGGATCAACGATGGCAAACTCTTTTCTCGGATCTGGAGGCAGGCGTTTGGGGCGCTCAATTTTTCCAATCTCGTGTGTGGGCGGTATCGACACAGTAACTGACGCAAGCGCAACGGTTTCAGAACGGTTGGTTGAAAAAAGTGCGCCTTCTTGATCCGAGCGTTCTCGTGTCGATGCTATAAACACTGTTCGCTTCGTTGCTTCCGCAACATTGGCGACAGGAATTTCCGGATTATCTACACCGATCAATTCGGGTTCCGCGGCGCAAGCGGTCAAAACCAATGCCAAAACGATCGCAGTTAGTTTGTGCAAACATCTTCCGAAAGCATTCGCCAGGCGCAGAGCACAATATCTTTCAACGATTTTATGCGTGGATACTGTCAAGACGGGCTTATTTGGTCATTAGAGATCATCAAAATGCGCTTTTGTGCATACCAGGACTTTAATGCATACAATTTTGACACTTCAACTCTTCTGTTATCAGTTGATCGCTTTCTCTCTCTCTCTCTCTCGTCAATATCATTCATCGGCTCTCTCTCGTACGCGATGTCACAAGTAGACTTCATCGCTTTGTTGTTTCTTAAGGCTATGGGAAAAAACCAGCTTTTGCGTGTCAGAAAACCAAGCGCGCACGAAGCCCCAAGAGCGTAATGCTCGACTCCGCGGGATTTAAGAGCGGGTTATCAATAAATTGGATCGAAGGTGTAATCTGCAGACCCGGTGAGATCGAAAAACGGTAAAAAAGCTCTGCCGTAAACTGAGTGCCGGAGGTACCGTTCCCTTCCGCCCAGTTCAGTCCCAATCCCGCCAAATCCGTTCTTTGGCTGTAATATCCAAGACCAACAGATACCGATCGGTTGTAGAGTGCTGCCGTTCCGTCTGCCCATCCTGCGCGGAGAAACGGCATCCACTTATTAGCAATAAACCACGCCGCAGAGGCAGTGACGCCCTTGTCGCTGGGGCGTGTTCCGTCGTCAGAACTATCGGAATGCCAAAAGGTCAGGTGAATATTGTCGAAATAAATTCTGTCGTAGTCGGAGGTGTAACCGATCTCTATGCTTTTGAAGAGCCTGCCATCCTGAAACACGTCAAAGTTCGGGTCGTTTGGATCAGCGTCTGCATCAGCGATGCTTGCCACAGCGTAAAAGTTGCTGCCAAGTCTCACGCCAGCTGCAATACCCAGCCCAGCATTTGGCGCGTTGATCGTCGGGTTGGTGTTGAAAGCTAAGTTTTGAAAGGCCGTGAACGGGCTTACCAGTCCGTATATATCCAGAAAATCAGTTACGTCGATCTGTCCGAATTGCAGTGTCCAACGTCCCTCGGGGTCACGCTGCGTCCAAAAGAGATTGGTCAACAATAGCGAACTGTCACTGAATGCCGTACCGGAAATTGCCAAGGCCCCGTTACTCAATCCAAAATCTTGTGGCGCGACACTGCCAAAGGCGTGACGATCCTCGATCTTAAAGGTCAGCGACCCGTGCTTGGTGGCCTGCCAAGCACCGTAAAACCGCAAAATACCGCCACGCACACTGTCAGGGTTGGTATCTGCGTCCGAAATCTGACCAAGAAACAAGTAATCAATATTGAAGCGCAGCCCCTGCTCCGCCAACTCGTCCTTCCATCTAAACCACGCTGGTGCAGCCTTGCGCGGAAAATCAGAGCGAAACTGGGGATTCGTAAGCCCATCGCCTGGCGTAAGGTCAGCGTCTGAAGACGATGGTCCGGAAAGGCCTTCTGCAGATGCATTCAAGCCCCAAAAAATCGAAAAAAGAACGGCGCAAAAGAAACTTATTTGCGTTACCGGTACCAAGGGTCAGTACCTCGAGAGCGGTTTTAGAATAGAGAGACGCGTTGCCGCATCGATTGGCCGCTGCTTCGGTGTTCGCTGAAACGGGTTTTTAACAACGGGACTGAACGTGAAGGTAAACGTCCAATCCTCTGAAAAGCTGTCAGGTCGGACAACGTTGCGTTCGATCGACCAGTTCAGCTTTACAAGCTGTTTTTCAATGGCCGTCGTCTTGGACAAAGACAGTTGAACCGGAACGGTCCAAGCTTCATCAGAAGGCGCCTCCCAATTATAGGTCATTGTCGGTCCTGTTCCGACTTGCCAACCATTCCCAAGACCATAAAAGACGAAATACTGCAGCGATGTGATCGATGTAGAAGCGCCATCTCCAGCGATTTTCTCGTTATGAAAAGGAAAGATGCCGACCACGCCCCGGTCAAGCGTCCGCACGGCCAAGAAACTCGGACCCAATAGCCAGTTTTCCGATGATGTCCGGCTATCTGTGGGTATAGAGCCCACAATCCCAGTGCCAAAGGTCCAGCCATCTCGGTTCCAAGCATAGAGTAGATCAAATGGTATATCGCCCCACGAGTCCACTTCGCTAAACCCGACACCACCGGTATTTGGAACAGGCTGCTCCCATACAAAGCTCAAAGCTGGCCGAAAAATCAGATTGTTCCCATTCGCAAGAATAAATGGAAACACAGGTTGAAACGTCAAAGTCGTGCTGTTTTGAGACGATGCGCCCGGCAAGTCCCCATCAAATGTCCGATATTCGAGCTTAAAGTTGAGCGTCGCATTGGCAGCACCTGGGTTGGCGAGTTCTTTTGCGAGTTCGTCGACGCTCTTGCCATCTTGCGCTTTGACTTGGTGTGGAGAAAGCAGAACAAGAACCGCCACAAACGCATGCAGTAACCGCATCATTCGGTTGCAGCTGTTGATTCATGCACGGATGGCCTGAGTTTTGCTGCAAGTTTTTGCATCCAATCATTACCAATTTGGGTGTTTGGCTGCATGTCTCTTACCGTGACAACCTTACTCGCTTCCATCGCATAGCTGGCGCGCATGGTCACGAAACCATCAACCACGACGATGGATTGCTCAGACCAGTCAAGATCCAGTTGACCCGTCAACTGCACCGGCTCATGCATCATTGATGGCGTCCAGCCGGTTGTGAGTCTGACCCGCAGCATTTGGTTCGGGTTCGGCGGGGGCATATGACTGCACATTCCCCGTTCTGGTACCAAATACACAACGGGTGTTCCGTCCGGATCGGAAGGTGCCGGAATTGCAAAGCCCGCAAGCGTGACCCGCGCGCCATCCACTTCCGAGTTTCCAGTTTCCGCGGCGGTCCGTCGCCGCTCGGCGACAACCCAGCGCTGCGAAAGCAACCAATCCACGTCAATATCCTGTTCGGCAAACTCCGCGCGACGCGCATCTAATTGCTGCCGCGCTTGGGTAAGGTCATCCCCGGAAAGTTCAGACCCCGCCAACTTTTGCTGAAGCCTTGCAAAGCTGATCACATCAGTGAGCACATCAAACTCAAGCTCAGCATAGGGATCTTCGTAAACCTGGGTGCTTTCATCGACCAGATCCGTCCAATCGATATTCAAAGACTCGGCAGATGCCCCTCCGACAAAGGTCAGGAGTGCACAGATCAGGGCCAGTCCTTTACGCATTTTGCATATGCTCCACAAAGGTTCGATCATTCCAGCGTGTTTTTGTAGATGGTGCCATCTTTCATGATGAGCTGGATCGTTTCTGGGCTTTGGGGGCGAGGGTCTGCTCCAAACCAAACATCACCTGTGCCGACAACTGAGAAGTCTTCAAGAGGGTTGCCGTCAATCAGGAGAATATCGGCATAGGCGCCTTCCTCGATTACGCCAAGTTTGCCTTCGGTATAGGGATTGGTGAAGTCGCCTGACAATTTAGAGATTTCGCCGCCGATCGACGTCAGCGTCACCATCGATTGATATGGACCGAAGAACTCATTGTTGAGATACTTTTCGTAGGCGATCTGGATATTGCAGGCCTCGACTGTGCCCACGCAATCGGTTTGAAAACCACGCGGAACAGGGCATTCTTTCATGTTTGGAATGTAATTTTCGAAGGTTGCGGAGGCAGAGATTGCCTTAGCGAGGCTGGATGGCTGGTTCTTCACTGCTGGAATGTCCAGCAAACCAGGATCAAACGCGGTCAGGTTGGTTGTTATATATGCGCCCTTCTCATTCATAATCTCGGCGATTTCACAATCGAAGGAAAACCCGTGCTCGATTGACATAACACCTGCATTGAGAGCGTTCATAATGGCTTCCTTGCGGTAGGAATGCGCCATGACATAAGAGCCATATTCACCGGCAACCTGAACGGCTGCCTCGATCTCTTCTTTTGATCCTGCCACCAGTTGCCATGGATCGAATGCCGAAACCACACCGCCGGATTGCATGAATTTAAGCTGCGTGGCCCCCATGCGGAAGTTGTTGCGCCCATATTTGTAGACATCGTCAACGCCGCTCACTTCCTGTGCCATATTGAGACGGCTAAAATTTGTATCGCTTCCAGGAGGAGCGGTAAAATTGCCAAAGTCTGCGTGCCCGCCCCGCGTGCTGAGGAATGCGCCAGAAGGATAATAGCGCGGGCCCAGGATCTGGCCGGCATCGATGGCGCGACGCAGACCACCATTCGCCCCGCCAGCATCACGCACGGTTGTGAAACCCTGCATCAGGTACATCTCAGCCATCCGTGTGGCGTGGATGCCGAAGTCTTCCCACGTGGAGTTGGCTTCCATCGCGCTTAAGCTGGGGCCCATGAGCATAAGATGCGCGTGATTTTCAATGAACCCGGGGGTAAGCGTTTTTCCGGTGCCGTCGATCACCGTGGCGTCGGGCGCATCTATCGCACCTTCGGATACCGACTTGATCAGATTGCCCTCCACCAGAACCGAGCCGTTCTCGATCAAAGTCTCGTCGACACCGTTGAAAATATCGACGTTTGTGAAGAGCACTTGTTCTTCAGCGTCTTGAGCAAGAGACGTCGCAGAACTTACTGCAACGGCGATGCAAGTTGCGAACATACTACGCATAGTGTGGTCGGGCATCGAGTACGCCTCCCTATAGTCTTTGCGTCTCTTCAAAATAAACGCTCAAAGTTAAGACCGTCAATTCTGCTAAAAAGTGATTGCCAGCGGGTCTAAACTCGTCAATTGATTGATCCATCTCTTATCGAAATCAAAATAGATCGCTGGCGAAACACACTCTCGAACAAATCTTCCAATTTCTGAACCAGAATGAAAATGAATTCCGCAGGGGATTGGATCCTTCTTAATCTCATCGAGTAAAAATGGGGCGTTTTTGGGCGACAACTGGAAAAGCAATCGTTTAGATAGGTTTCGTGAAGTGCGAAACTATTGATATACGCCTGCGTCTGGGACAGTGTCCTATAAAACACGGGGCGATCATGACAAAATCACGTGGATATTTTGCACCAGCGCTATTTGCGCTTCTTTTGGCATCACTGGTCCCGCTTGCGTCGCATGCCGAGCCGACCGGTACTTTGCGCGTGGCGCATGATGTCGGGAAAGGTTCGTTATCAAGCCTGGACCCTATTGATCCCGGTCGGGTCATCGAGATCGCAGAGAAGACTATGAACCGTCTGATCCGCCCGGGATCCGATGGACGACCGAGCCCCGATCTTGCGCACAAATGGAGAACTGACGAAAAGGGTCGCACTTGGACGTTCTATCTTCGTGAAGGTGTCACATTTCATGATGGAAGCGCTTTTGGCGCCGAGGACGTGGTTTACACCTTAGAACGCGTGATGGACCCCGACCGCGACAACCCTGCCCGGTCGGTCATCGAAGCCATCTCTACAATTGAGGCCATCGATCCAATGACGGTTCAGATCAATTTGAAATGGCCCTTCGTCGATTTCCCGTTGCAATTGATGGACGCTCGATTGCGCATGATACCAGAGGGCTCCGATGAGACAATTGGTAAGACCGGCATCGGAACGGGTCCCTTCAAAGTCGAAAAATTCGATGCCGACGGGATAACCACTTTGGTTGCGAACCCGGACTACTGGGAAGGCGCGCCAGAATTGGCAAAAGTCGAAGTCATCGGAATACCGGATTCAAACACGCGCTTGCAGGCGTTCCTGGCAGGACAAATTGATATGGAGCGCGGGATTAAGCCGGTGATGCGGCGCGCGTTGAAACGCTCAAAACGCTACGTTGTTCAAGCTATTCCAACCGGAAATTGGTCCGGGCTCGTTTTTTTGAACGACATTCCACCATTTGATGATCCGCGCGTACGCAGAGCTTTGCGCATGGTTGTGGATCGCGAAGAGATGCTCAAACTCGCGCTCGATGGAGGTGGTGTCATCAGCTGCGACAACCCGGTTGCGCCCGATGATCAGTACCGTGCTGAAATGGAATGCCCGCAGGATATCGAGGGTGCCAAAGCATTGCTCGCCGAAGCGGGGTATCCCGATGGCATCGACATCAAAATGTTCATAGCGCCCATTGATGGTGTTTGGGCGGCAATGGCGGTTGTTTATCAACAACAGGCGGCCAAAGCTGGCATTCGCGTTAAGATCGTGAACGCAGCCGCGGACGGATATTGGTCCGAAATCTGGATGAAGAAGGACTCGTTTGCGACAAGCTGGGGGGCGCGTCCCGCCGATCAAGCACTAGCGGAGGCCTTTTCTTCCTATGCAAAATGGAACGAGAGCCACTTCTTTGACGAGACTTTCGACGTTTTGATCAGCAAGGCAAGACTTGAGGTCGACTTTGAACGCAGGCGGCAATCTTACATCTCCGCACAGAAGTATCTTGCAGAGAAAAGTGGAACCCTGATCCCGTTCCATCGCAGTCAACTCGTGGCTATATCACCCAGGGTACAGAACCTACCAGCTGTTACGGGCGACCGTATTCGATGGCATTTGGTTTCAGTTTCTGACAGCGGCACCTGATTACAACTGATCAATAATTTCCTGCGACGTATTTCGCGATAGCCGCGCCGCGTGAATTCACCTGAAGCTTTTGGTAGATCGCTTTGAGATAATATTTCACCGTATTCTCACTCAATCCCAGTCGGGATGAGATTTGAAAATTCGTCAACCCATCGACGAGAAGCGTTAGTATTTCATGCTCCCTTCGAGAAAGGCTATCGTTGTTTTCGCTTGTGAGCTTGCGCAGGATATCGGTGGGTACAATTGAATGCCCCTCTACCAGCCTGCCGAGTATACGTGGCAAACTGGTGAGCACCTGCGTCATCATACAGACGGAGTTTGCCCCAGACTTCACAGCCGTTCGGATGAACGCGAATTCGCTGTCCTCTGCCACAACGACAACGAGGATTTCCGGGTGTTTGCCGCGAACCATGTCGAGAACGGAGCTCAAATCTGCATCGCTTAGGCGCACGCCGAGGATCAGAATGGTGCCAGCGTCGCTTTCCGAAAGCGCTTTGTTCAACGCAACACTGTCTGTGACATACTCCCCCAAACGCACGTCTGCGATTTGCGAGACGAGCGATCCAATGCCCTGACAAACAATCAGCTGGCGGTCGGCAACTATGACTTTGCGATGCATTTTGGTGTCGTTGTCTTTCGCAAAATGGCGGGGTTGGGACAGCGTCGAATCCGTGGCGTTTTCCAAGTCGACCCTCCGAATCTAATTGGTCAAAGCGCCGTCTAGTCCCGGTTCAGACGGAAGTGTTGCGCGCAATTAATCACTCGAAGCCGATGATTTCAAAGGAAATTTTCGTATGCCACTGTATGCGGAGTTTAAGAAATGCCAGTTTTTCTCACCCACGCGGGTAGGATTTTCCACCCTTTGGGCAGATTTGGGCCGTCTCGCCGCACAAAAAGCTTTCAATATGAATTCTCCGTGCTACCTCCCCCGAAATCAATCGAGATACGGAGAACGCTTTCAATGGACGGTTTTCAGCACCTTTACATTCCTGGCCCCACAAATATCCCTGAACCCATTCGTCGTGCGATGAATGTTCCGATGGAAGATATGCGCGCACCTGACTTTGGCGATCTGGTCTATGGCTTGTTGGGTGACTTGAAGAAAGTGTTTCGCACTGAAACCGGTCGTTGCTTTATTTTCCCGTCTTCCGGCACCGGCGCTTGGGAGTCTGCGATCCAGAACACGCTGCAACCCGGCGATAAGGTTATAATGTCGAAATTCGGCCAGTTCTCGATGCTGTGGGTCGACATGGCGCAGCGTCTTGGTCTCGACGTCCACGTATTCGACATCGAGTGGGGCAAAGGCGTTCCTGTCAATGAATACGCTAAACTTCTTGAAGCGGACAAAAACCACGAAATCAAAGCGGTTTTCGCAACGCAAAATGAAACCGCTTCCGGTGTGACATCTGACATCGCAGCCGTTCGTCAGGCGCTCGATGCAGCCAACCACCCGGCCATGCTTTTTGTTGATGGCGTAAGTTCCATCGCGTCCATCGAGTTCGAAATGGAAAAATGGGGCGTGGACCTTGCAGTATCCGGATCGCAAAAGGGGTTCATGCTGCCTGCTGGTCTGGGGCTACTTGGCGTCTCTGCCAAAGCGCTCGAGGCCAACAAAGCGTTGCACAACTCCGGCATGGCGCGCTGCTATTTCAGCTTTGAAGACATGATCAAGCTGAACGACACCGGTTACTTCCCCTACACGCCTGCCACGCAGCTTCTGCACGGTCTACGCTGTTCGCTAGATATGATTCTGGATGCAGGTATGGAAAGCATCTGGGAACGTCATGCGCGCATGGCGCAAGGTGTTCGTGCGGCTGTTGATGCCTGGGAAGGTTGTGAATTAGTTGCACAAGGCTCGGAATGGTATTCTGACACAGTCTCTGCGATCCGCACACCTGACTACGTGGATGCGCGTGATGTGATCAATGGTGCTTATTACAAGTATAAGACATCGCTTGGTGCCGGACTTGCTGTACTGATGGGCAAAGCATTCCGCATTGGTCATCTTGGCTCCCTCAACCCAGTCATGCTATGCGGTGCGATCTCTGCCGCAGAAATGGCGCTGGTCGACGCAGGTGCGCGTATTGAGCCCGGTGCCGGTGTTGCTGTGGCGCAGGCGCACTACCGTGCGACAACTCCGAGCGGACAGGCAGCCGCCATAAAGGCCGCCTAAGTCGGGAGCACTTTCACTATGAAGATTCTCGTAACACGCGCCTGGCCTAAGGCGGCGGAAGATCGCCTTGTGGGTGAGGATGTGGGTCAAGTCTCCTTGCGTGATCCCGATACGTCCATGACCCATGATGAATGGATGGCGGCGGCGGAAATCTATGACGTGATCATGCCGACCGTGTCAGACAAAATACCTACTGAGTTCTACCCGGCGGCCAAAGGCAAGGTAAAAATCTTTGCCAATTACGGTGTCGGCTTCAACCACATTGACATTGATGCGGCTCAGGCCAATGACATCGCGGTTACTAACACGCCTGATGTTTTGACCGATTGTACGGCTGATCTCGCAATGGGATTAATGCTCGCTGCGGCCCGCCGCATCGGCGAGGGGGAACGCGAAACGCGTGCTGATGGCTGGGCAGGTTGGCGTCCGACGCATATGATCGGAAAGAAAGTGACTGGCGCCACGCTCGGGATCATCGGCTTTGGCCGTATTGGTCAGGCCATGGCGCGCAGAGCGCATTTTGGCTTTGGTATGCGCGTCGTTTTTCAGGACGCCTGGGACGTGCCCGACGATATCAAGATTGCCAATGGCAATGCTGAGCAGTTGGGATCTGTCGCAGAAGTGGCCGGTCAGGCCGATTTTCTGTCACTCCATACACCGGGCGGCGCAGACACGTATAAAATGATCAACGCGGATGTCTTCAACGCGATGAAGCCAGGCTCTATTCTGGTCAATTCTGCACGTGGTGACGTCGTTGACGAGGACGCGTTGTTCGACGCGTTGGACTCAGGTCACCTGGCCGCTGCGGGGTTGGATGTGTATCACAATGAGCCCGCGCTGGATAAGCGGTTCCTGAATTACGAAAATCTGGTTCTGGCCCCGCATCTGGGAAGTGCGACGGATGGCACCCGCGAGGCTATGGGCCACCGTGCGATCGACAATCTGCTAGCCTTTATGAAGGGCGAAAAGCCTGGAGATTTGGTCACTGCAGGCTGAATCCAATAAACCTTGTATAAGATTTTGAACCGCGTTCCGCACAGCCTCGGAGCGCGGTTTTTTACGAGACAAGCGGTCTAGCGCAGACCAAGCTTACTCAACAGCCTATCGCGCTTCATCAGCCACCATCCGGATTCGACTGGCCACAAGCCGTGCGCTTCATCGGCGCCAAGTTTTGCTGCAGCATGCAAAGGCCAGTTGGGGTCGTCGAGAAGTTCTCTTGCCAGCGCCACCATATCCACCTTGCCCGAGCTGAGAAGGTTTTCGCAAAACTCCGCTTTCCATAGAAACCCAACAGACATTGTTGCGATATCGGCGAACTTGCGCACCTCTTGAGCAAATGGCGCCTGAAACCCCTCCTCAATCACCATGCGACGCGGTCGTTCTTTTCCGCCGATGCCGCCAGTGGAACAGTCGATCATATCAACGCCAGCATCCTTCAAAGCCTTGGCAATCTGCACTGTATCTTCGACCTCCAAACCACCTTCGAGCCAGTCTGTTGCAGATAGACGAAAAGCAAGTGGATATCCTTCATGCCAATTCGTCCGGATTGACCTCGCAACTTCGACAGCAAAGCGCATGCGGTTCTCCAGGCTCCCACCCCATGCATCCGCGCGTTGGTTCGCGATGGGCGACAGGAACTGGTGCACCAAAAACCCATGCGCAGCGTAAACCTCAATAATTTCGAAACCAGCTTCCTGCGCGCGGCGCGCGGCCGCGCCAAAGGAGGCAATCACCCGTTCAATATCGTCGTGCGACATTTCCGTAGGCGTAGGCCATCCCTCCGCATAGGGAATAGCCGATGGAGCGCAAGCCTCCCAAGATGCCTCATCTCTTTGCGCCAAGTCTTCCTTATCAACCGGCGTCTCTCCATGCCAGGGTCGGCGTTCGGAGGCTTTTCGACCTGCATGACCAAGCTGAATGCCCGGGACGGCACCTTCGTTTCGAATGAATTCAGCAACAGGTTTCAGACCAGCGATATGAGCGTCATCCCATAACCCCAAATCTCCATGGGTACGTCGACCCTCTTGCTCAACCGCCGTTGCTTCGGCGTAAACCAGCCCTGCCCCACCTAACGCAAAGCGGCCCAGATGCACCATGTGCCAGTCATTGGCAAATCCGTCGCGCGCGCGATACTGGCTCATCGGAGATACCGCGATACGGTTCTTAAAAGTGACATCGCGCAGCGTTATCGGAGAAAATAGGGTCGACACAGTAATTGGGCCTTTGTTTCGTTCACGTTGGGCAACACGTAACAAGCCCGCCCTCGCTGTTGAACCCTATGTCGAAAATGTGAATTCGTTTCCAATAAGCGAGGCGAAGTTTCCTATAGTAAACAATTGTTTTTCTTGAGATATTCTGCGGTGCAGCGAGTGCATCCTATTGCATCCAGAAGCGCGTTCGCCGGGTGGTAACCTCCTACCCGTTACAGTCCTCGGACCAACCCTGAACATGCTTTTCTACCCAGCCGAACGTGTCGCTGAAGCAAGAAAACATGCACATCTAACACATCTTGCAACGAAATGAGGGTCGATATGGATATTCACGAGTATCAGGCCAAAGAAATGCTGAAACAGTTTGGGGTCAACGTACCGCGTGGCGGCATCGCCTACAGCCCCGAACAAGCGGTTTATCGGAGTTCCGAACTATCCGGCGACCGATTTGTCGTCAAAGCGCAAATCCACTCGGGCGCGCGGGGTAAAGCGGGCGGTGTAAAGTTGTGCTCCACCGAGGAAGAAATCTCGGATGCCGCACAATGGATGCTGGGTCGCAGACTCGTGACCCATCAAACCGGCCCTCAGGGTAAATTGGTGAACAGGTTATATGTCGAAGAAGCGACCGACATCGCACAGGAAATATACCTTGGTTTCGTGATGGACCGAAAGCTGGAGCGCGTCGTTGTTGTCGCCTCCGCAGAAGGCGGCATGGAAATTGAGGACATTGCCGAGAAAGAGCCAGACTCGATCATTCGGTCGGTGGTAGACCCTGCCGTCGGTATGCAATCCTTTCAGGCGAGGGAAATCGCCTTCTCGCTCGGTCTTGAGGCATCGCTGATCGCGCAAGCAACAAAGACGATTATGGGTTGCTATAAAATGATAGAAGAGACTGACGCCAGCATGCTGGAGATCAACCCACTTGTCGTGACCGGCGGCGGAGAGATTGTGGCGCTCGACGCCAAGGTCAGTTTTGACCCCAACGCTCTGTTCCGCCATCCGAGCATTTCCGAGCTGCGTGACAAAAGCCAAGAATACCCGCGCGAGACATTCGCCAGTGACCGCGGCCTGAACTACATCGGCCTTGAGGGCAACATCGGCTGTATCGTAAACGGTGCTGGTCTGGCGATGGCAACGCTCGACATGATCAAGATGGCCGGTGGTGAACCCGCAAACTTTCTAGATGTGGGCGGCGGTGCTAGCCCCGAGCGCGTGCTCAAAAGTTTCAAGGCGGTTCTCAACGACAAGAATGTTGAAGCCATACTGGTCAACATTTTCGCGGGTATTAACCGCTGTGACTGGATCGCCGAGGGCGTGATCATGGCGGTCAAAGAGCTCGACCTTCAGATGCCGCTGGTCGTCCGCATGGCGGGCACAAATGTGGAAGAAGGGCGCAAGCTGATTGCCGAAAGCGGTCTAAACATCACCACGGCGAGCACATTGGCCGAAGCGGCAGAGAATGTGGTTGCTGCATGGCAAGGCACGCATGAATTGGCGGAGGCAAGCTAATGTCGATCATAATCAACAAAGACAGTAAGGTTTTGGTCACCGGGTTTACCGGTCGTATCGGCAGCTTTCACGCACAAGACATGATCAATCATGGCACCAACGTGGTTGGTGGTGTCACGCCGGGTAAAGGTGGTACAACACATCTCGACCTGCCGGTCTTTAACACAGTCAAGGGTGGCGTTGCCGAAACTGGGGCGGACTTGGTGGTAAGCTTCGTGCCCCCACCCTTTGCTGCCGACTCCATTATGGAAGCGGCTGACGCGGGCGTAAAAACCTGTGTTTGTATCGCCGATGGGTTACCGACGCAGGACATGATCAAGGTGAAACGCTACATGCGTCGCTACAAGAAAGAAGAGCGCATGCGCCTGATCGGCCCAAACTGCGCCGGGGTAATTACTCCTGGCGAGGCGTTTGCAGGGCTAATGCCGCCACATATCTACAAACCCGGTCGCATCGGGATTGTCGGTCGCTCGGGTACGCTTGGCTATGAAGCAGCGAGCCAGATGAGCGAGATTGGTATTGGCGTGAGCTCCTCCATCGGTATCGGTGGTGATCCGATCAATGGCTCAAGCTTCAAGGATATCTTGGAATTGTTCGAGGCGGATCCAGATACAGATGCTGTTGTGCTGGTTGGGGAAATCGGTGGCCCACAGGAAGCCGAAGCTGCCGAGTACATCCGTGACCATATGACGAAACCTGTTGCTGCATACATCGCAGGTCTTTCGGCACCGAAGGGGCGCCGCATGGGACACGCAGGCGCCATCGTCTCGGCATTTGGCGAGTCCGCGCAAGAGAAGGTGGATATTCTCAAACAGGCAGGCGTTTCGATCGTACCAACACCGTCATCCTTTGGCGAAGTGGTCGAAAAAATGGTGGCCTAAAAAATCACTCCCGCAAAACTGAAAGCCCCGGTCAATGCCGGGGCTTTTTTTAATGCATTCAGTTGTTTGCGACTAAGCGCTTACTTGATCTGCAATCGCTTCCACACGCGCGGCAATTTCTGCCATCGCATCGGTGACGGAGTCGGGAACAACTGGCACCTCAACCCGTTGTGGTTCCGGATGATCGGCTTGGCGTAGCTGATTCAACTCAGCTTCTTTCTCAGCCATCTTGTCCTCTGCTTCGCGCAAACGATCAGTTGCACCGGCGACTTTGTCGGCAAGCATAAGCCCAGCCATCAACAACATCTTCGCTTCTGGAATTCGACCGACTTCCGATGACAAAAGTGCTGCCTCTTCATCCAGCATCCTTGCAGCCGACTGCAGGTAATGCTCTTCGCCCTCCTGACAGGCCACTTCGAACGTACGACCACCGATATGCACTTCTACATCAGGCATTAGGCTTTCTCCTGTGCGAGAACAGTGTCGGTTGCGGCACTTTCGATCACGGATGTAAGCTCCGATAGGATCGCACT
Source organism: Pseudomonadota bacterium (assembly GCA_039180185.1). Lineage (GTDB taxonomy): Bacteria > Pseudomonadota > Alphaproteobacteria > Rhodobacterales > Rhodobacteraceae > Roseovarius. Next base: position 38,489 of record JBCDDS010000006.1, read on the forward strand.
GGTCTCTGCCTGATCCGCAGCGCGCGCAGCACGGAGGCTATCAAGTTCTGCCATCATTGATTTGTTGATCAAATGCGCCTCACCCACGCCAGCGGCGTTCGCCTCGCGAAGAGCTGCATTATTTTCACGCAGTTGCTGATTGGCGCGGCGCAATGACTGAAGCTCTGCATCCAGACGCGACAATGCTTCGCCATTTTGTTCGCGAAGCGCCTCGATTTCCTCCTCTAGCGCCTCTCGCTTTGAACGCATCGACTTCACACGCTCTTCCAGCTGCGTGTTGGCCAGCCGCTCCTCTTCATAGGCTTGCTGAGCCGCGGCCAGCTCTTCGGCGTCGGTGGCCGATGCGCTTGCGGTTTCCAATCTCTGGGCAATCCGGTCCAGCGCCGAATTTATGCGTTGTTGAAAGTCTTCTATGTCGCCCAATTCCCCATCCCTTTTGTTAAGCAAGGGCGAGCCGAATTCGACCAATTTCTTGAATCTGCGAATCGCCCACCACCCGGACTTTGAACGAGTTTACTCAAACCGGTGACAAATTGCGCCCCCTTCCGGCGCAGGCGCTTGATCTTTGGTGTTGTACTGATATGCAGCCTTTCAAAGATACCTTCGCAAATCAAAGGAAGCCTGCCTTGGATATCGCCTCTTTGCGCGCCGCCCACCCCGATCATTGGAACAAAGCAACGGCGATCCGAGCGCTGACGCTAGACGCTGTAATCGCGGCGAATTCCGGGCATTCCGGTATGCCTATTGGCACGGCAGACATGGCAACGGTTCTTTTTGAAAAGCACCTGAAGTTTGACGCCGGCGCGCCAGATTGGCCGGATCGTGACCGGTTCATCTTATCGGCGGGACATGGCTCAATGTTGCTTTATTCCCTGCTCTATCTCACGGGCTACAAAGGCATGGACCTGCAACAGATCAAGGATTTCCGGCAATGGGGGTCGATCACGGCAGGACATCCGGAAAACTTCCTGCACCCGGGCATAGAGACAACCACGGGCCCGTTGGGGCAAGGCATCGCCAACTCCGTAGGTTTCGCGATTGCAGAGGAGGCTTTGCGCGCGCGCTTCGGGCGTAAACTCGTTGATCACCACACCTATGTGATCGCTGGCGATGGTTGTTTGATGGAGGGCGTGAGCCAAGAGGCCATTGGTCTTGCCGGGCGCCTGGGGCTGAGCAAACTCATCGTGATGTGGGACAACAACAACATCACCATCGACGGCACAGTGGAGCTTGCCGACCGCACGGATCAGGTCAAACGCTTTCGCGCCTCTGGCTGGCAAGTGCTTGAATGCGATGGACATGACCCGGAGGCGATTGATGCCGCAATCACCAAGGCCAAAACCGGCCGCCGCCCAACAATGATCGCCTGCAAAACCCATATCGCTTTGGGACATGCGGCACAGGATACGTCAAAAGGGCATGGCGCGCTGACAGATGAAGCGCAGATGAAAGCCGCAAAAGACGCCTATGGGTGGACGGGTGCGCCATTTGAGGTGCCTGCGGACATCAAAAAAGCCTGGGAAGCGATTGGCAGCCGGGGTACGGCCGCGCATGCGGAGTGGAAAGAGCGCCTAGCCGGGCACAGCGAGCGCCGTCAGGCTGAGTTTGCCCGTGTCATGGCCGGTGAGGTTCCAAAGAAGCTGGCGGCGCGCATTCGTGCGGTCAAAAAACAAACGTCCGAAGAACAGCCTAAGGTCGCCACGCGGAAATCCAGCGAAATGGTGCTCAACGCCGTCAATCCAGTTCTGCCAGAGACCATCGGTGGCTCGGCGGATTTGTCGGGATCCAACAACACCCAATCAGCGGATATGAGCGTCTTTGACGACGCCAACCGCAAGGGGCGTTACATCCATTACGGCATCCGCGAGCACGGCATGGCGTCGGCCATGAACGGGATGGCTTTGCATGGCGGCATAAGGCCTTACGGCGGGACCTTCATGTGCTTCACCGACTATGCGCGCCCGGCCATGCGGCTCGCGGCGCTGATGAAAGTGCCGACCGTGTTCGTCATGACGCACGACTCGATTGGTCTGGGCGAGGATGGCCCGACCCACCAACCGGTCGAGCATTTGGCGATCAGTCGCGCGACACCGAACACCATGGTCTTCCGCCCCTGCGACACAGTGGAAACGGCGGAGGCTTGGGAGATTGCGTTGAGCTCTACCTCGACGCCGTCGGTGCTCTCTCTCACGCGTCAGGGCCTGCCGACGCTGCGCACAGAGCACAAGCAGAAGAACCTGACGGCACAGGGCGCTTATGTGCTGGCAGAGGCGGACGGGAAGCGTCAGGCGATCCTGATGGCCACGGGTTCCGAGGTCGCCATTGCGATGGAAGCGCGAGAGACGTTGCAGGCCGAAGGTATCGGAACACGTGTTGTTTCAATGCCTTGCTGGGAACTCTTCGAGCAGCAAGACGAAGCGTACCGCCGTCGTGTGCTGCCTCCCGGTCAAGCCGTGCGTGTGGGGGTCGAGGCCGCCATGCGCCAAGGCTGGGACCGGTGGCTTTGCGGCGAACGCGGGCGTGAGGCCCGCGCGGGCTTTGTCGGCATGGAGAGCTTCGGCGCCTCCGCCCCAGCGGGTGTTCTGTTCGAGAAATTTGGGATCACTGCTGAGGCTGTCGCGGAGAAGGTCCAGGCGCTGCTATAATTCATTGGGTGTCCGGTACAAGTGAACAACAGTCGTTTAGTTTAGTTTAGTTTAGTTTGTCGGCGCGCTTTGCATAAAATATATCACTCCAATGATCTCCAAGCTCATCGGCGTAGCAAAGTTACGTTGTCAAGTGCTGTGTTTGACCGAACAAACCCGCCGTAACGCTGCTCTTGCGAGCGCTTTATTTGAATCAATAACTGCACCTTCAAAAAAACGGCTTTTCAAGCAACGCATTGCTTGTGATAATTCTGTACATCCAAGGAGTATGGTCTCAACCCCACTATCTTCTAGCTCCTTGAGAAAGCAAGAAAACCGTGACGATGTGTTCTTACTAAGAGTGTTTGCTACTTTTATCTCGCCAATTGCTTTTCCAACCAAAGCCTGCTGTTCGTCGGAGAGCTCGCGACAGATCAACCCTTTTTTCTCCAATGGATCCAAATAAGTGCGATAACGAGTTAGATGATCGGATCCCAATACGGCAATCGAACGGGCTTTAGACGAATTTACCTCGGCAAGCGTTGCTTCGACGATACTTACCACCGATACAGCCGCGCGGACGGACCACCGGTCAATCAGTATATGAGCAGTATTGCAAGGAACCACTATAGCGGATGCTCCGGCTGAAATTAGTTCGTCTATCGTGTCAGCGATGTATGGCGATGGATCGGTTTCGCCCAAGTCAAAATATCTCCCACGACTAGGTATCTTGCTGTTTGCATCCACCAAAACGCGTGGGAAATGCCAGTCCTTTGACGCATCCGCTTGTTCGTAAACTTGAGTCAAAAAATCAACAGTGGCAAAAGGCGCCACGCCCACAACACCTATAACTCCTTCCGGGGTAGGCCATTGTACATCTGGCAGCGTGGGCAAGATATGCGGCATCAGTTTTCTTCAAACCTATACAACCGTAGGCGCGTTTCGCGATATTTGTTAAGCGGATGACCTTCTGGGAACATATTCTTATCGCGCACACAGGTTAGGCCTATTCTCGAAAATAGCGTCAAGTATTCGTCACGCGTGCGATAGATGGCCGAGTATTCCGTTCCCAAGTGTGTAGACATTTCCTGATTTATTTCATGTCTCACCGGATCGCCTGTGCCGTCCCTCAGCAGTAAAATCCCACCATCGACTGCCAGCATTTTTTTTAACCGCGGCATGAGAATAGTGACTTGGTCGTCGTTGAGATAAACGAAAAGACCGGAGATATACACAATGTCATACGAACGCTCACTGTTGAATGTTTCCGCCGGCGAAGTGCGAAATTCGACATTTGTTATACCCCGGCGCGCCGCTTCTTCACTACCAATTCTAACCAGGTTTGACGCATATTCTACAGCCGTGACCATAGCAGCACCTTGTTCCTGAAAACGAAAAGCCCATTGGCCTATTCCAGCTCCAAGATCTATGATCGTTTTGCCTTGGATATCACCCAAGAAATCAAAAACGTTTTTCGTCTCTACTTGGATTTTTTCGGAAAGTGCATCTTCGTCTTCTTCAAGGTTCACTATGCTCTCGAATGCGACATCACCCAGTTTTTTGGCACGGCTTTCCCAAAATGCCTTTACCTTATCTGCATCAATCATTTGGCTTTACCCGTTGCGGCAAGATTGTCGTAGGACCAGTTTGTTTTGTCAAAAACAAGATCGCTGTCGGAACCAGCAACCTTCATAACCCGTGCATCACACAAAAATTCCATATTGAATTCTGTAATTTCGTTCAACGTCCTCTCAGGTATAGGAAGTAGACGAACACCTAAGGGTTTGCACAATCGCGTCGCCAGAGTGGCAGTATCCAATATAGCAGTTTGAATATCTTCAACTAATACATCGCCTGGGATCGGAACCATGTCTAAACCGCATCCGCACACCGTGGAATAGAGATTTAAAGCAGATATATCCAACCTTCGCCGACGTGTCGCTTTCGCTAACACGTCATCTTCCAGAACGGAATACATTACGCCATTGAACCCGGTGGTGCGCACGCCTGCCGAAGCCATTGCAGTTTTCAGCGCATCCGTGAGGACTGAAGTAAGAAAGACTGTACCCTGACTTCCGAACGGCTCTGCCCCAAGCAACTCAAGCAAGCGCCCAATAGAGGTCTCACCGTCAGGAAAAGGTGCAAGCGAGCAGTCCAGACCGGCGTAACGCACTCCGGTTTTTGCGGAGAGCTCATTCGCAAATTTGTCCATCTGAAGAAGGCGTTCGGTGAGCAGATCGATGAACTCCGCATGGAAAATCTCCAATGATTTTTGTTGCCTAGCAAGGTCAAGCGCGATTTCAGCGGTTTCGAGCGCAAGGCTGAATGCGAGGTCGATGCCCTCATGTCTAGAAAAAGGAAAAAATGGCGTGTTGGGCAGACATCCGCACGACGCTCCGACGCGAAAGTTATCGTAGCCTTTGCGGCTCTTTCTAGAAACACCCAATATAAATTCAGCTGCAGAACGCGCACCTTGAGTGGCGATTTGGTTTTGCCCAGCAACGATCAAGTTCGCGAATAAACGCTCCTCCCTTAGGAGTGCGCCCATAAGTGCGTCTAACCTCGCCTTGTGAGGGCTTCCATCAGAGAGATCGACTGGCAGACAAAACCATCTTACTCCTGTGGTGTCGGATATGCTCGCCACAGACCTTATAAACGCTGGGATGCTACCGGCGTTGGTTTCAAAGCTAGGTGGAAGAGGCGGTAGGCAAAACCGCGTTGTGCGCAAAGGCCACTCTCTGGCCACGACTAACGCATCGAGTGAATTTAGAAAATCGCGTACTGCTTCGTGCATCTGTGCTAAAGGCACATCAAACAAAGGCAAGCCCAGTGTAACCGCCCTTATCATGTCTGACGCAATTCTTGCAGCAAATTCAGATAATCACCATGGGTATTGATTTCGTAAAATGGATGTGAACCGATATCATGACGACCAATATTTGCGACCTGACAAGGCAGAGTTTCCCCAACGAACAAATTAGAATGTTGTAAACACTGTTTTTTCCAGCGTGCTAAGAGATTTGGGCTTGAAGCCTTGAAGAGTCCAATCGCCTCAGGATCTTTGTGACTTCGCACTGGACCGTGATATGTTTCCGTCAGTCGTTTTTCGTCGTCGAATACGCAGTGCACCGCTGTGAGCGAACGGTTTTCGCGTGCTTCGCATAGAACAAGGTCATCGCCTGCTTCATCCAACTCAGCAACTAGTTCCCGATTTAGAAAGATATCGCCTGATATGACATAACTAGCACGTTTGTCTAATGCGAGCCCAAGGCTCAAAGCGTTGCTTGATGCTGCCCAATTTGGATTGATTACGTATTCGAGCTGTGGGTATTCCTGCATAATATCTATGGCTTTATACCCGACAACGACCGTAACTTCCTTGTCAACAAAGGCATCAATCGCGGTCTGCAAAATTGTTTTTCCTGTCACTGGGTGGCGCAGCAATACCTTGCACATCCCGTCGAGTTGAAACCCTTGACCCGCCGCTAGAATGATGACGCGTTCCACCGTCAAGCGTATAGCTCCTCAAGATTAATTGAGACCCTCGGCAACGGCACAACAAAATCATGCTTAACGGTCTTGTAGGGGTATATTTCTCCCGACAGCGCTCGTTGTTCTACATCCTCCCAGGTGAAGCTGTAATTGTTTCGCAATGATCTGATTGGAACACTGGCATAGCTAAAATGTACTACAGGTACTCGCGCTAAACCTAGCAAAGTTGCGACTTCCATCCGGTGCTGTCCATCAAGAACCAGGCCATAAGTATCATCCAAAGCCATAGGCTTTGTCCACACGCCCTCATCCAAAATTTTCTGCCGCAGCCATTCAACGCGTTTCTCGCTGAAACCTTCAATATGTTTGAGACTCGTGACAGGGTAAAAGCCAACTTCCACTGACGTTAATCCTTTTTCACCGACACAAAGGCGCGATACGCCGCTTGATAATCGTTCTTGGTATTGAATGACATGGCGAATTGGTCTTTCAAATCATAAGCATGACAAGGCAGACGAGCGGCATGGGTAATCCAAGATGCCATATAGTATTGAGAAGTCGATTGTGCCGCAAGCAGAGCACGAGCCTCAACATCCGCAGCAACCTGCTCTGGGCCAACACCCAATACGCCCAGCATTTTTGCCCATCCATCAAATTTGGGGTCATGCGTCGGCTCATATCGAATATCGATAACAGAGCCTTCTTCGTTGATGCGAACGATTCCGCCGGTCAAGTTACGACCGTAAACACCGCGTGTGACCCAAAAACTACCTAGATGATTTTCCTGATCGGCAATTGTTTTCCAAACAACTGGCGGCGCAATGATATCTGTCTCGATTATGAAGTAACCTTTTTCTGGATTTTTCAAAGCCGACACCCCAATTTGCGTAGACAAGATATTGGTGTCTTCTAGGTACAATTTGTTTTCGACCGTGCGCACACCTCTAGCACCATATTTTTCAGAAACAAAATCGTGCATTTGTCCCTTTTCGAAACCCGTAACCACGACCACTTCTCGAGGCCCCGTGTCTAACAGTGGATCGAGGATGGTCTCTAGAACCGTCTTTCCACCCATCTCCAGCAAGGATTTTGGGCGCTTTTCCGTTAATGGCCAAAGTCTAGAACCCTGGCCCGCCGCAAGAAGCACCAATGCTCTTGGCGCATCGGATTGTTTGGTTTGCGAATTTGGCATAACTATACCCGACTATCGGTCGCCTTAAGGACGAATAATTTATTTGTCATGCCTTTATCATTAGGTGGCGCAATTGTTATTTCATCTTGAAGATCAAAACCCGCAGACAGGAATGCATCAACGTATTGGCTCTTGTTTCGGTAGACCGCGATATAACCGTTCGAATCTACACTTTGTGTTGTTCCTGTACTTAGTGACTCTTTCAGTAAAAGTAGCGCACCAGGTTTTGATGCGGCTTTGATCCAATGTGTTGCTTGTAGAAATTTTTCGTTATCGATGATGCCGGATAAAACTCCCATGCATGAGACCAAGTCATAAGTTGAGATCAGCGCAGGCTTTTCAAGGTTTTCAACACGATAATCGATGTTTCCGATGGTTTTTTGTCTTGCGTTTTCTCTCGCTTCGTTAATCAGCGTTGCGTTGGGGTCAATTCCTTCCACAAAGTCGCAATACTTTGCAAAGTACTCGGTAAAGCGACCATTTCCACAGCCAATGTCTATGGCCTGACCCTTGGGTTGCAGTGCTTCCAGCAATTCCGAAAGTATCTTTTCTTGCTTGTCGTAATACTCTTTCGGCGCCAGAAAGGTAGTACTTGCGATCTTCCAGTATGCTAGGGCCGCTTCGTGCATTTTGGTAGTTGCAGCATCAGACCTTGTAAAAGGACGGTCTGACACAGATTGTGCCAGTTCTTCCAAGATAAGTTTGGCCGCTGGCTCGGCGCGCTCACCAAAATAGACTTTTCGCGCCAATTTTCTTTCTGGAGACTTTTTGTCTTTCCCCTGCGTTATCATATCTAGAAAATCCGATATGTCTTTTTTTGTAGAACCGTCTTCGAAAGCCGAAAAGGCGTTTGCTTCCTCAGTAAGTCCAATGCTGTCTATTCCTTGCAAAAAGCAAACGGGTTTATCCAACAATAGGTATTCAACCAAGAACGATCCTGCGTCTGTCATTAAGGCATCTGAACTTTTAAACGCTGGCCAGTAGTCACCTGTTTCGTCCACGTAAACGTTCTCGAAGGAGCCGATCTTGTCGAGTAAATCTTGTGCGGACTGAGCTGTCCAGCCTTCAGCTTCTCGTAAAGTGCGTTCAAGAAACGGGTGAGGCCGAAAAACGAAAAACATGTTTTTGCGGTTTTCGATTTCCGAAATTATTGTTTCGTAATTTCCAATGAAAGAAGACCACTTGCGGCGGCTAGCAACAGAAAAATGCGGTGTCCACAATACTATTTTTCGCTGTCTAGCGCTTTCTAATACATGCGCCGGAAGTTCCTTTGAATCGTCTGACGACCTATTTCCGCGCGGGTGACCTGTCAAAACAACATGAGCGTTGCCAGCTGCGCAGAAGCGACCAAAGCTATCTTGTTGAGACTTAGACCTCGCAAAAATTCGCCACGCGTTTCTCAGCATAACTTCATCGAATTGATAGCGCGCGTTATACGCCCCCCCGCCAACTTCTAAGCCATAAGGTATGTACGCGATGCGCGCTCCGCATGCATTCGCCGCGTCAGTGTTAAATTCGTCTGGATACAGACTGTTGTATGGCAACGGATAAAAGATGATATGCGGTTTATAAGCCTCAAGCGAAAAGTTACTTCCTGAAGCAAAAGGAACACCTGATTTTATCAATGTGTCCCGAGAAATTCTTAGCGAAGCAAGAGCATCCGCGGGATTTTTACTCTCTACAACAACAACTTTAGTATGAAATCGATTGTCCCGAGAAGCTAGGCACCAAACCGGCTCCGACGAAGGCCAGACTTGTGGCGTCATCACAAGAAATACGACGCGAATGCGTTCCTGTGGCAACACAGCATTCCAGTGTGTTGCAGCTGCCTTTCTTTCAAATTGGGCGTAATCAACATCAATGGACTTTATCTGAAATTTCTTTTTGGCAATGATAAAGCTTGTCTTAAATCGTCGTAAAATTGACATCCGCGCCTAGCTTTCGATCACTCATTTTGTGTGACGTAGCAAGACAACTAAACACTATCAAGCTAACTACTGCTCATAGTAAGCAATGAAAATGGGATTAGAACCTGCTTCTCATAAGAGCTAGCGGGACCTACGGACGTTAGTCTATTGAGCCCTTTGGAAGCAAATGACAGCGAAATTCAATCCAATCAACAAATTAAGAGTAACTCTGTTTTCCGGTCGCTCAGCTGAAACGCACCAAATGAAATTGTAGTCAACGTCCGTTTTGGGCCGAAACTTTTTTCAGACCAAAAGAAATTAAGAAGAAGACGCATCTTAGGAACTGCGTAAATGAAATTTAGTTTTCGTTCTCAGACTAAGTGTAAAGTACGTTTCAGTCGCAGGTGTTTTTTTACCGGTGTGATTTTCGATAGTCTGTCGGCGACATACCAGTTTTACGTTTGAAGGAACGGTCGTCGGAATAGGACAGTGCATTTGCGATATGATTGATGGAAAGATCCGGATTTTCAAGCATCGCTTTTGCGTTCTCAAAGCCGTCCTAGCACAGGCGAACCAATTGTTTACGCGCGATGCTTGGCTCGCCTCGAACTCGGCGGCTGGTCCCTGTCTAAGGCTTAAATGGATCACTAGCCGCGCAATGCGGCTCACCATCGCTGTGGCTCGAAAGACAGCGCTGCGCCCGTCTGTTCAGAGCACAAAACCGGCCATGACACTGCTTCTGGTCTGAATCAGGTTTGTACGAAAAAACGAACTTCGTTCGCCCAGTACTAGTTTCTGATTTAGAGGAAACGATTCAGAAGATTCTCAAGACGTTCTTGGTGACCGGATTTTGGCTCAGGATTTATGTTGTTTGTCATCACGTGATCGAAGCATTTTTCCAAACCTTCGAAAAGAGTATCGCGTACTTCCTGATTGTCCCAACCCTCGTATCTTTTGTTTCGAGCGACTTCCAGGGCGCCATCCTCAAGCAAGCAGGCAGCAGTTTTTATTCCCCGCGCACAGACATCCATCGCTCCCACGTGCGCAGCGACTAAGTCTGCGGGGTCAAGTGACTGACGGCGGAGCTTGGCGTCAAAATTTGTTCCGCCAGTGGTGAACCCACCAGCCTTGAGAATTTCATAGTACGCTAGGGCTACTTCCGGCACATTGTTTGGGAATTGATCGGTATCCCAACCCGATTGATAATCGTTTCGATTCATATCAATGGAACCAAAAATCCCGAGCGATGTGGCCAACGCCAGCTCGTGCTCAAAGCTATGGCCCGCGAGGATGGCGTGGCCTTGTTCAATGTTCATTTTGACCTCACCCTCAAGCCCGAATTCCTTCAGGAACCCATACACTGTGGCCACATCAAAATCGTACTGATGTTTTGAGGGCTCTTGTGGTTTGGGTTCAACTAGGATTGTGCCGGCAAACCCGATCTTGTGTTTATACTCCACCACCATCTGCAAGAACCGTCCGGCGTGGTCGCGCTCTTTCTTGAGGTCGGTGTTCAGCAGAGTTTCGTACCCTTCTCGACCGCCCCACAAAACATAGTTCTGCCCGCCAAGCTTTTGCGTGGCATCCATGCAGGATTTCACGGTCGCCGCGGAGTAAGCAAACACATCCGGATCCGGATTGGTGGCAGCACCGGCCATAAAACGCCGGTGTGTGAACATGTTCGCCGTGCCCCATAGAAGGCGTATTCCAGCAGCTTCCATATTGGGGCCAATGTAATCCACCATTTCTTCCAAATTTCGCGTGCTTTCCGCAAAGCTCGAGCCTTCGGGCCGAATATCTGCATCGTGGAAGCAAAAGAATGGCTGGCCCAGGATACCGAAGAGTTCGAACGCCGCATCTGCCTTCAATTTAGCAAGGTCCATCGTATCCCCGAACCAAGGGCGTTCAAATGTTTGACCGCCGAATGGATCGCCGCCTGGCCAGGCAAAGCTGTGCCACCATGCGACGGCAAACCTGAGATGATCTTCGAGCCGTTTTCCTATTACGATTTCGTCAGGGTTGTAGTGTCGAAAAGCGAATTCGTTGGTCGTCTCAGGTCCTTCGAAGCGAATTTCGGGTATGTCGTGAAAGTAAACGGTCATGACAGCTCCCTTGTAGCACCATATGCCGCGCGGTAGCGGTTGTAGGAGGTTTCAAACGCATCGTTAAAATTTTTATCCGGAGTAAAGGTTTGCTCGACAGTCGGTGGGCTAGCCACGTCATGTAGATTGTGTCCTGCAGCTATCATGGCCAGTCTGGCGGCGCCGAATGCAGCACCGACAGCGCTGCCTCGTGAAACTGATATCGGCAAATTCAGCAAACTCGCCAAGAGCGTCAACCAGTATGTGGATTTAGCCCCACCGCCCACCGCTACCACACTCGAGACCTTAGTGCCTGTCTTGCGTATGGCCTCAAGACTGTCTCGAAATGCGAAGCTTACGCCTTCCAACACCGCGCGCGTGCCGGCTGCGCGGTCCGTCGCGTGATCGAGGTTTAGGAAGGCGCCACGAACAAGAGCGTCGTTGTGAGGTGTACGCTCACCGCCTAGATAGGGAAGGAAAATGGTCTTACCCGGCGCTCTGAGATCACCCAGTTCGCCTGTCAGTTCAGCTGCATCTGCGCCCACCAGACGGCCGTACCAATCTAAGGCGTCGGTGGCGGCAAGGATCACCCCCATCTGATGCCAACGATCTTGGATAGCATGGCAGAACGTGTGCAACGCCGTTTCAGGATCTGGCAGATATTTTTCATTGGCCACGAAGAGTACGCCGGATGTGCCCAACGATAAGAAAGCTTGCCCGGGCTTTGTGATCCCCATTCCAATGGCAGAGGCAGCGTTGTCTCCTGCTCCGCCGGCGACAGGAATGCCGCTGGAAAGCCCGAACCTCTCTGCTAGTTCGGCTCGTAATTCACCGGAGACGGCACTGCCTTCTACAAGAGATGGCATATGGGATCCGTCTAAGTGAGTTGCTGCGAGCAGATCATCCGACCATGCCCTTGCCCCTGTATCGAGCCACGAGGTGCCCGCCGCGTCCGACATATCGGAGACGTACTCACCCGTCAGCCAAAGCCGAAGATAATCCTTGGGCAGCAAAACCTTCGACACCTGCGCAAAAGTCTCGGGTTCATGCGCGCGCACCCAATCCAGTTTTGGGGCCGTGAAACCGGGGAAGACTATGTTGCCCGTGATCTTGCGAAAGCGTGGATCGGCATCTAATTGAGCCGCCTCTTCATAAGCCCGGGTGTCATTCCAAAGAATGCAGGGTCTTAGAATTTGATCGGTGGCATCAAGCAACGTTGCACCGTGCATTTGCCCCGATAGGCCGATGGCTCTCACCGCCTTCAGCGGCGTCTGTTGTGCCAGATCTCTTAGAGCCGAAGATGTCGCTTCGATCCAATGCGCCGGGTCCTGCTCAGACCACCCGTCGGCCGGTCGCGACACAGAAAGGCTGGCATTGGCCGAAGCCACAACGCTTTGGTCTTCGTCGATCAAGAGCGCCTTGAGGCCGGATGTGCCGAGATCGAGTCCGAGATACATTAGTGATCAAGCGGCACCCAGGCCGCGTTGCGCGCCGAGGATTTGACGCAGGCCGAAACGAATTGCACACCTTTCAGGCCGTCCTGCACAGTGGGGAAAACCACGCCATCGGGTATTGGGTTGCCGTCCCGTGCTGCAATAATCGCGTCTGCTGCCTCGGTGTAGATATTCGCGAAGCCTTCCAGATATCCCTCAGGATGCCCTGCCGGAACACGGCTCATACGGGCGGCTGCGTCCCCCGCCCCTGCGCCGTTGCGCGTGATGAGGCGTTTGGATTCTCCGAACGGCGTGTGCCAAAGATAGTTGGGATCTTCCTGAGCCCATTCGAGCCCGCCGGATTCACCGTAAATCCTTATCTTTAATGCGTTTTCGTTGCCTGGCGCCACCTGAGACGACCAAAGCATCCCCCGCGCGCCATTTACAAACCGCAACATTACATGGGCGTTATCATCCACCTGCCGTCCGGGCACGAAGGCCTGAATGTCGGCCGCGAGGCTTTCGACCTCCAACCCGGTGATGAAACAAGCGAGATTGAAGGCATGCGTGCCAATATCGCCTGTTGATCCACCTGCTCCTGACTGGTTCGGATCGGTTCGCCAATTGGCTTGTTTAAAATCTTGTTCGACGGTCAGCCAGTCCTGCGGGTATTCGACCTGAACCACGCGAATTTTGCCGATCTCGCCATTGGCCACCATCTCGCGTGCTTGCCGAACCATGGGATAGCCGGTGTAGTTGTGCGTCAGCACAAAGATTGCCCCAGAACTTTCCGCAGCCTTCACCAACTTCTTGGCATCTGCCAGCGTGCTGGTCAGAGGCTTGTCGCAGATCACATGAATACCGCGTTTCAAAAACTCGCGAGCCGCGGCGTAATGCACATGGTTGGGCGTAACGATTGAGACGGCTTCAATCCCGTTTTTCCGCCGTGCCTCACCGATCGCCATCTGCTTGAAATCGTCATAGATGCGCGGCAGGCCTATCGCCTCTCCGCTGGCCTGCGACTTCTCGGGAGTGGAGCTCAGCGCTCCTGCGACCAGCTCATACCGATCATCAATGCGGCTGGCGATGCGGTGAACGGCCCCGATAAAGGCGTCATTACCGCCGCCCACCATGCCAAGTCTTATGCGATCTGCCATCAGTCGATCCCCAACATTTTTCGGTTGGCAGCTTCATCTGTGCCGCCATCGGCGAAGTCATCAAAGGCGCGTTCGGTGACGCGAATGATGTGATCCGAGACGAACTGCGCCCCTTCGCGGGCGCCGTCTTCGGGGTGCTTCAGGCAGCATTCCCATTCAACTACGGCCCAGCCGTCAAAGTTGTTGGCGGCCATCTTGGAAAACACCGCGCTAAAATCGACCTGGCCATCGCCAAGAGATCGGAATCGACCCGCACGATGCACCCAGGGTTGATAACCGCAATAGACGCCCTGCCGACCTGTCGGATTGAACTCAGCATCCTTGACGTGAAACATCTTGATGCGGTCTTTGTAGATATCGATGTTGTCGAGGTAATCCAGGCACTGAAGCACGTAATGCGAGGGATCGTAGAGCATATTGCAACGGGGATGATCATCAACGCGCTCAAGGAACATCTCGAACGTTGCTCCGTCGTGAAGATCCTCACCCGGATGGATTTCATAGCAGATGTTCACATCGTGTTCGTCGGCGTGATCGAGGATCGGACGCCATCGGCGCGCGAGTTCGTCAAACGCGGTTTCTATAAGACCAGCAGGACGTTGCGGCCAGGGATAGACATACGGCCATGCTAGTGCGCCAGAGAATGAAACGTGGTTCTTGATGCCCATATTGGCCGAGGCAGAAATCGCCTTCAGCACCTGATCGACGGCCCATTCCTGACGCTTCCTTGGGTTGCCATGAACCGATGAGTCCGCAAACCCATCAAATGCCGTGTCATAGGCGGGATGCACGGCAACCAACTGGCCTTGAAGATGGGTCGACAGTTCTGTCACCTCGACCCCGTTTTCAGCCGCCTGGCCTTTGAATTCATCGCAGTAGTCTTTGCTCTCAGCAGCCTTGACCAAATCGAAAAGCCGGACATCCCAGCTTGGCACTTGCACGCCCTTGTAACCACAATCCGCTGCCCATTTCGTGATGGAGTCCCAAGAGTTGAACGGCGCGTCATCGCCTGCAAACTGCGCCAAGAATAGCGCCGGTCCATTTATCGTTTTCATGGAAGCTCCTCCGCGTGGGTTTTTTTGGAAAGCGGCATGTTTTCCCGCAAGTAAATGTCGATACGAATGCGTTCCTGGGTGCTGTCAAACGGCACCTGATCGGCCGTGGCTTTTAACAGTCGCGTAGCGGAGCGAACGATGTGGCCGGTGTCCTGCGAAATGATCGCGTCAAAAACACCAGTGCTGAGCGCACGGCGCGAGCAGGGCGTGAGCTCATGCGCTATAACCACAAGATCATTTTGCCGGTCCGTCTCTTCTAGGAATCGGATCAAGCCAGGATTGCCCGCTGCCGAAGAATAGATCCCACAGATGTCGGGATATGCTTCAAACACATCGGGTAAAAGCTCCTGAATCAGCTCAGAGTCATCGCGTCCTTCGATGGATGCGACGACTTCCAGATTGGGAAACTCGGACCCCATAACCGTGTCAAAGCCGTTGCGCCGTTCTAGATGGTCTCGGGCTAGCCTCGATCCCGTGATAACGAGTATGCGCCCCGCTCCGCGAACAAATCGGCCCATGAGTTGCGCGGCTGTCCGGCCCGCAGCCACGTTGTCGATGCCTACGAAATGATCCCGCTCCGAGCTGGGCAGGTCAGATACCAGAGCCACGACGGCTATTCCTTTGGCGCGTGCGCGTTTCACCGCATCTCGAACAGACGGCGTTTCCGGTCCAAACACCGCTACGCCATCCACTTCTGTGGAGTCCAGACTGTCCAACGCATCACAGATCGCTCGGGGATCAAACGGCGGCACACTGCGCCGTTCAATCGTGGTGCGTTGATAGATAAGTTTCGCGCCTTGCTCCGCGATGGCCTGTTCCAGAGCAATCACAAATTCATTCCGGTTGGATGGAAGAATGAAGAGCAGCCTGTAAAGACGACGACGCGCCAGATTAGCCGCGGCCGTGTCGCGCACGTAGCCGAGCTGCGCAATGGCCGAGTTGACGCGGTCAATCGTAACGCGTCGGACGCCAGGTCGCGTGTTCAAAACCCGGTCGACCGTGGCTAAAGACACGCCCGCAACGCGGGCAATGTCATTAACCGTCGGCTTCGTGATGGTTTTTATGTCATCTTGTTCCAAACAGGCTCCTATTCTTCCTGCGTGCTCGCCAAGCCTTCAAATAGAATTGCGACAGCTTCGGCACCTGGGTCGTTGTTGCCTTTGAGATTTTCTGACGGAACGTAGGCTGCGCGACCTGCTTTCGCGCGGTGAATATTGGCCGTTTCGTCGGCACCTGCTCGCGCGGCAGCGGCGGCAGCCGCAACACCATCACCAAGCGCCTCAAGTGCCGGGGCAAGCGCATCAATCATCGTGCGATCCCCTACCCTAGCGCCACCTACATCGCTCACGCGTTGCAGGCCCGCCGCAAGCGCATTTTCGACAGTACTGCCATTGGCGCATGCATCTCCTGCGGCGTTGAAGTAGATCGCGAGGATCACACCCGAGGAGCCACCCATCGTCTGGCTCAACATATTGCCGAGTGCAGGGAAGAGCTGGGTCAGGTCGGCGAGTGGCATTTGGTCCAGATTGGTTTTTAGAGATCGGGCAGCTGTGGCCAGCGTGCTGCCCGTGTCGCCATCTCCGGACTTCGCATCGAGTTCATTCAAAGCGCCTTCCGCACCAATCAGCAAATCGGCCAGATGTACAATTGTAGCACGCGTTTTTTCATTTGAAGATGGGATAGGTTCAATGGGTGTCAAACCGTCGGGCAAGGGCGTCACAATCGCCTCATCAATGGCATTTACACCAGGCCATGCAGCCAATTCCACTGGTGAGTTTAGTGCAGCCATCAGTTCATCATCGACCGGCAAAAGCGAAACTGAGAACCCGTGCATGTCCAAAGATGTCATTATGGGCGCCGGGCCGATCACATGTTGGGCAATGCCTGACTTCGCCAATTCATACGCCAGCACGGACATTTCAATAGGAGTTGTAGAACCAAGGTTATTCAGCAGAGCCACATACGGCTCGTCCGTCATATGGCTGCGCAGTCTGCCTAGAACCGTTTGCATGGCAGAAGCGGCACCCGCGAATTCGATTTGTTCAACCCCGGGCTCGCCATGGATGCCAAGTCCCAACTCAGCCTTGCCTGCCGGAATGCGGTCTTCTTTGGGCGACCCAGGCACCGTGCACGTATCAAGGCTGGTTCCGATAGAAGTAACGGCGCCGATTACCTTGCGCGCGGCTCCTGTTACTTCTTCCAGAGAGTGACCGCTTTCCGCCAAGGCGCCTGCCACTTTGTGCACAAAGAGCGTCCCGGCGACACCCCGTGGCTGCGGCAGATCTGGCAAGGCGATATCGTCATCGACGACAACCATTTCTACCTTGCGCCCAAGAGCGCGCGCGCGCTCTGCAGCAAGACCAAAATTCAAACGATCGCCTGTGTAGTTTTTGACAATCAGTAAACAGCCAGATTCGCCCGTTACCTCTAGAATCCCGGCAAGAACCGCCTCAACTGAGGGGGACGCAAACACCTCGCCACAAACCGCAGCGGTCAACATGCCTGCCCCCACAAAACCCGCATGTGCGGGTTCATGTCCAGAGCCACCACCGGAGACCAAAGCGACTTTCGATCGATCCCAATTGGCTCGATAGACAACCTTGATATGCGGGTACCCATCAAGTCTTGCCAGTGCCCCCCCAGAACACGCTAGCAGACCGTCTATTGCTTCTTTGACGAGGTCGTCTTTCGCATTCACGAATTGTGCCATTGGGTTGCTCCTTCAGTTGATCCGAGCGCCGTCGGCGTCGAAAAAAATGGGTGAAATTGGTTTGATCTGAACCGTTTCTCCCGGTGCTAGGGTTGTATGTGGATCAGTAAGGGTCACCAAGTCATGATCAGCGACTTTCAGATGAAGCCGCGTCTGATCGCCCAGATGCTCAATACGCAGCACCGTGGCATCCCGACCGTCGCCATACCCGATATTCTCTGGGCGAAGGGCAACACTATGGGCTCCGCTTGGTGCGTTTTCCCCTAGAAGTCCAACGGGCAACAAATTGATCCGCGGTTGACCCAAGCGCGCCGCGACATAAGCCGTGCGCGGGTTCTCGTAGATTTCTCGCGGGGAACCGAATTGAACCAATTCGCCTTCGTTTAATACGCCCACATGACTAGCCATGGTCATGGCCTCAATCTGATCGTGCGTCACATAAAGCAGCGTGGCATTTAGCTCTGCGTGAATGCGCTTGAGTTCCACACGCAGATCAGCTCGCAGCTTGGCATCCAACGAGCTGAGTGGCTCATCCATCAGATAAATCGATGGTTCGCGCACCAGTGCGCGCCCGATAGAGACGCGTTGCATTTCGCCACCAGAAAGCTCAGTGGACTTATTCCCGAGTTTATGGGGGATATGTAGCACTTCGGCCACTTCCTTGACCTTGCGTTCAACCTCATCCTCGGGTGTGCGCAGTATCGGGGATCGCAAGGGAAAAGCCAGATTGTCGTACACGCTCAAATGCGGATAGAGCGAGTACTGCTGGAACACCATTGCGACGTCCCGTTGCGCTGGCGTGAGGCCAAAAACAGGCTCTCCGCCGATTTCAATGCTCCCTTTATCCGGCTTTTCCAACCCCGCGATCAGTCGCAGCGTCGTTGTCTTACCTGCACCAGTCGGTCCAAGCAGCACAACGAACGCACCATCAGGGACTGTAAGTTCCATGTCCTTGACCGCTACGGTGGATTTGAACGACTTGGTGACGCCTTTCAGCTTGACCTCAGCCATTGGTCAAAACCTCCTCGTTCAGTTCCGAGCGTAGTGCTCGCCCGGATTGGACATCAAAGAGCGTCACAGTTTCACCGATGAACTCGAGCCCTACCTGCTCACCAGCCTTGGCCATCTGATCGGACGAGATACGGGCTTTGAGATCGCCATTGGGCGTCTCCAGTGTGACAATCTGAGTAGTGCCCAGATATTCCGTCGCAATGACTTTGGCGCGATGACCTCCTTCCGTCATCAGGCGCACGTGCTCAGGACGAACACCATAGGCTAGGGCACCTTGCGTACCTTCCCGCAACTGCGGCACCGGTACTTTTCGCCCTTGCAATTCGATGGATTTTGCCCCCGACGCGAGCCTTCCTTCAAAGTGAAGGAAGTTCATGGAAGGAGAGCCAATAAAATCTGCCACGAACATGGTAGCGGGCTTGTCGTAGACCTCTTGTGGCGTGCCGAATTGTTCGACAACGGCGTTGTTCATGACCACGATTTTATCACCCATTTGCATAGCCTCCAGTTGGTCATGGGTGACATAGACAGTGGTTGCGCCCATCCGGTCATGAAGCGCGCGAAGCTCTTCAGCCATGTGCTCGCGGAATTCAGCATCCAAAGCGCCGAGAGGCTCATCCATCATGAAAGCTTTGGGTTCACGCACAATCGCCCGGCCCAAAGCCACGCGCTGACGATCACCACCAGAAAGGCTACCGACGGGGCGATTAAGAATATCCTTTATCCCGAGGATCGCGGCAACTTCATCTACTTTGTCTTTCACTTGTGCGCGGGGCATGTGTTGACTAATTAGCGGATAGGAAATGTTCTTGCGCACATTCATGTGCGGATAAAGTGCAAACATTTGAAAAACAAAGGCAATATCGCGTTCTGACGGGAGCTTTTGGGTGATCTCTTCGCCGTCGAGATAGATTTCTCCCGATGACGGCAATTCAAGCCCCGCTATCATCCTTAGAGTGGTTGTTTTGCCACAGCCGGAGGGTCCAAGCAGCATAAAGAATTCGCCATCCTCGATTTTGAAAGAGCTTTCTTTCACGGCAACGAAATCACCGAATTCCTTGCGGACTTTTTTGATCACGATCTCAGCCATTATTCATCCTCGGGAAAATGCGACACCACGATGAACATGACAGTGCCGACCAAGGTGGTGACGAAGGAATAAGTGAAAGCCCACATGATAAAGGGCTGCATTAGCATGAGCACGCCCACGCCGATGATGATGGACGCGATCATCTCCCACGGGCCACGGCGTAGACGGAGCAGGCCTTGGATGAAGCGGTTCATGACAGGCCTCCAGATCGCAAAAATTGCACGTTGGAATCACGTCGGAACGGCGTCGGCATGGCGTCGAAACAGAACTGGCGGCAGAAAACATGGGTCATTTGCGTACCGCCCCGAATGTGATCCCCCGCAGAAGGTGCTTGCGTAGCAGGATAGTGAAGATCATCACAGGAAAAAGGAAAAGAGTTACGCCCGCCGCAATGGCCGGCCAGTCAAGACCGCCGATGCCTATTATTGTTGGGATGAATGGAGGCGCTGTCTGCGCGTTGGCGGTCGTCAGAAGAACCGCAAAGGCGTATTCGTTCCAAGCAAAGATCAGGCAGAAGATCGCAGTGGATGCGATGCCTGTGGCCGCCTGCGGCAGCACGACTTTGTAGAACGCTTGGAATCGGGTGTAGCCGTCGATAAGCGCAGCCTCTTCATACTCGCGCGGGATTTCGTCGATGAAGCCTTTGAGAAGCCAAACCGCGAGCGAGATGTTCACTGCCGTGTAGAGCAGGATCATACCCAGATGCGTGTCTGATAGCCCAAGGTTTCGGTACATCAGGAAGATGGGGATCGCCACCGCGATGGGGGGCATCATCCGCGTACTGAGAATGAAGAAAAGCAGGTCGTCGGCCAGAGGTATTTTGAACCGACTGAAGGCGTAGGCCGCGAGTGTGCCCAGGAAGACCGATAAGAAAGTCGAGCCGAAGCCGATGATGACAGAGTTGAGGAAGCGCTCCCCAAACTTGGACGGGCCGACGATAACCATATCATATTGGCGCACGATCTCATCGGCCCAGTTCTCTGGAGGATTGGCCGCCAAAAATTCCTCGGTCTGGCGGGTCCGTGTTGTGAAAAGATTTACATAGCCTTCTAACGTCGGTTCGAACACCACTTTGGGCGGGTAGCTGATCGCGTCCGCTGGTGACTTGAAGCCGGTCAGAACGATCCATGCCAGGGGCACCATTGTGATGAGCGCATAAGCGATGACAAGCGCACCCGCGATCCATTTGGCACGGTTTGAGGCGGAGTTTATTGAGTGCGCGCTCATCTTTCTTTCACCTTGTTGAGCGCTTTGACGTAGATGCTCGCCAGCCCGAAGACGGTGACAAAGAGAATAATGGCGTAAGCCGAGGCGTAGCCGGTGCGCCATTTCTCAAAGGCTTCCCGTTTGAGGTTGATGGACGTGAGCTCCGTCGTGGAGCCGGGGCCACCGCCGGTGAGTTGCACCACGAGGTCGAACATTTTGAAATTCTCAATGCCGCGGAAGAGGACTGCGAGCATCAGGAACGGCAGCACCATGGGCACCGTGATCGTCCAGAATTGCCGGAACTTCGAGGCACGGTCGATTTCGGCCGCCTCGTAGATGTAATCGGGGATCGATCGAAGCCCCGCGAGGCATATCAGCATGACAAATGGCGTCCACATCCAGGTGTCGACGATCACGATGGACCACGGCGCCAATTGCACCGATCCGAGCATTTCGAAACTGGAGGGATCTTTGCCCGTGAAGAAAGCGACAATGTAGTTAAACAGCCCAATCTGGGGCTGGTAAAGAAACTTCCAAAAATTGCCCACCACCGCAGGCGACAGCATCATGGGCAGCACGATGACTGTGGTCCAAAATGCATTTCCTTTGAAGTTGCGGTGGATGAGCCACGCCAGGAAGAAACCGATGATGACTTGCAGCGTTATGGTCCAGAACAGGAAATGCGCCGTGGCCTGCATGTTCAGCCATATATCGCTGTCGGTTAGTATGCGCTCATAGTTGCGTAGGCCAATGTTCTTAACTTCGCGCCCGATCCGGTTGGCTTTGTAGTTGGTAAAGCTCAGCTGGATCGTCCAGATCAGTGGAAAGATGTTGATCGCCAGCAGAAGAAAGATCGTGGGCGCCACGAAGATCCAGGCAATTGCCCTGTCGCTGAGCCCGCGGATCTTACGAGCGACGCGTTTGGGGGTCGCTCGAGCGGCGGCTTCGATAGGGGATGACGACATCAGGCGGAGCTTTCCTGTGGTCCGGCGGAGACTGTCCGCCCTACCCGTGAAAGGGGGAGGTAAGACAGGGGTTTCCCTGCCCTACGCGATTGGTTTTATAGCTTGCCTTCGTCTTCGAAGACTTCGGTCCAGTCTTCGATGAGAAGATCGAGCGCTTCTTTGGCGGTGCCTTGATCGGCAACCACATAGTCATGAATGCGTTTTTGCATCGCAAGAAGCAGTTCGGCATAGGCTGGCTCTTGCCAGAAATCCTGCACGCCGCCCATTGCGTCGAGGAAGTCACCCGCGAAAGGCTGGCTGTCAACGAAGCCCGGGTCATTCAGCACTGAGTTATGCGCGGAGTAGCCACCAAGCTCCCACCATTTGGCCTGAACCGCTGGGTCTGAGAACCACTTGATGTACTCAAGCGCTGCGTCCTGCTTTTCGGAATACGCGACAACTGAGATGCCCTGTCCGCCCAGCGTGGAACCGGCCTGATTCTGCGGCGGGTTCACAAAGAAGTCGATCTTATCGCCGCCAGTGTTCGGATCGGCATAAAGGCCCGGGAAGAACGCAAACCAGTTCATCGCCATCGCCACCTGACCAGATTTAAAAGCGTCAAGCGACTCACCCATATAAGAGTTGGTGTAGCCTGGTGGGGTCGCGGTTTGGTAAAACTCTTTGTAAAACTCCAGCGCCTCGACGGCTTCAGGCGAGTTCACCGCGCCTTCCATGTCGTATTCGCCGGGAGTGTTTTCATACTTGAAGCCCCAAGGGTAGAGTGCGGATGTCACGCCCATGGTGATACCCTCGGATCCACGCTCGGTGAAGATTGCAGCGCCGTAGACGGTTTTGCCGTCGATTTCGCGACCCTGGAAGAACTGTGCGATTTCGAGAAGCTCCTTTTGCGACTGAGGTTCGCCCAGATCGCGGCCTGTGGCTTCTTTGAAAGCCGCTTGGATTTCCGGATCGGCAAACCAGTCGGCGCGATAGAACCAACCGTTTGCATCACCCATCGCTGGCAGCGCGTAGTAATTCGGAGTGCCCTTCGGCCATGTGGAATATGCATATACGGTCGCCGGCGCAAAATCGTCCATGCTGATGCCGTTGGCATCGAAAAAATCATTCAGCTTCACGTAATGGCCGTTTTCGGCGCCGCCGCCGATCCACTGGCTGTCACCAATCAGCAGGTCGCAGAGTTTACCGCCGGAGTTAAGCTCGTTGAGCATGCGATCCGCAAAGTTCGGCCATGGCACGAACTCAAAATTCATGTTGTGCCCGCTTTGCGCTTCAAATTCTTTGGATAATTCAACAAGTGCGTTCGCCGGGTCCCAAGCCGCCCAGCAGAGCGTTAAATCTTCAGCAGCAGCCGTTGTCGGAACAGATGCAAAGCCAGCAAGTGCCGCGCCAAGCGCGACGGATGTGATCTTTCTCATGATATCCTCCCAGAGAGCAACGCGTCATGCGTTCCTCTGATCAGACGCTATTTGAGTTACGTACATCATGTCAACGGATTTTGTTAAGTTGCCGGGTAGGTAGGAAACTTTCATAATTACTTTGGTGTTTGTAATTCTTGCATTCTAGAATCTTAGCCCCGGTCTGCCAGCCAATGCTTCAACATAATCAAATGACTCGCCATTTAACACCGGGCTTGCGGAAGCTGTGAGGCGCGAAACTTGGTAGGCCTGCGTTGGTGAAGGATTGCTCGATGGCGTCTCTAAGTGCTGTGGAGCCTTGATGGTTCTCTCTTGAGAAGCCGTTGACTTCAAAGCCTACGTTTTAGCCAATTGTCATTTTCGGCTTCGGAAAAAGAGCATCTTCATTGCCAAAAAAAATGTTTTTCCTTTATGAGGCGATTGACGTAATCGAAGAATGCTTCCTAGTAGAACTCACAAATGGGTAGGAACCAGATTGTGAATGTCTTAGACCGCTTGGTGTTGATGTCTCTTGCATCCTGATAGACGCAGCCTCCAATCAGATCGATGCGTTTGAGTTTAAGGTATGCGATGGCTGCGATCCGTGCTCCTGTTAGCATCAAGAAAGCAAACAGTGCGCGATTGCGACGATGTAATTCTGTTTCATTGGGCATTTGATCAAACGCATGCTTCGCTTGCTCTATTGTTGGAAAGCGTGTCTCGCGATGAGTGCGAACGATGCGGGCGTCCTTCATATTATTGTTGAAGTAAGACGCATCTGAATAAGAGATCCTGGATTTGTATCCCTGCTGGCCTGCCAAGTATCTAAACAAGCCACGAAGCTCACGCAGGATACCGTCGATGTTGGACTTGCTCAGAGGCTTGTCTGTCTTCGGATTTAGCACCTTTGAAAGTTGTCCTTTGAAAACCACCACCTGCTCGATGTTAAAGCGCTTGAAGGAGGTAAAATTCCTGTATCGCTCATAGCGCGGAATGGCAGATGCTACCTTCTCCACGGTCTTTTTGATCCTTGCCGTCAGCTTCACGGATAATCTGGAAATAGTTGCGCTTAATGCGCTCGTTTTCTTCGTTCAATTTACGCATTGGTGTTCAAGCCTTTCGAAGTGTCAAATTAAGATAGGTTTTGATGGTTCGTTTAGGCTCACTCATCGTATCTTATGGAAATATCGAAAACGGATTCTAATTCAGGAAGTTTGGAAAGACTGACAAAGCGGTGGCTTACACTCTCACAGACCTCGCAAAAACCGACTAATCGCCCGCCTGACCCTTTGGAAGGAACCTATTCAGCCATCGCGCCAAGGACTTTGCGCGGCGCTCTGCATTTGAGGCAAAGCAACTCATCATCCGCGATGGGCATTTTCTTCGCTTCACGCTGTTCTTCGATGAAGGCACGTAACGCAAAGCCAGCAGCTAACCGACAAATAAACCAACAAAAATGTTGGCTGCAGATAGACGTCAGAAGGCGGTTGCGGACACTAAAATACAATAAACAAATGATTTATATATATTATATCAATGTATAATGGATAAACAAAGACCGCGGGAAACAAACAATTGGTGCCCAGGAGAGGACTCGAACCTCCACGTCCATACGGACACTAGCACCTGAAGCTAGCGCGTCTACCAATTCCGCCACCTGGGCCGGTGTCGTGAGAGAGGCCTTTATCCCTGGCTCTCTTGGCTGTCAACGTGGATTCGCGCGACCGCCGTGTAGCCGTCGAAGCTTGCCCGGGTGGGTGTGCCTTCTACCTAGCATGGACAGTAATCAATCGGGTGGATTTGATCGAAATGACGCAAGTTGCAACGCTCTTTGGCGGCTCCGGGTTCGTCGGACGCTATATCGCCGGCAGATTGGTCGCGCGTGGTTGGGAGGTGCGCCTGGCATCGCGCTCCCCTAAACAAATGAGCCTGTCAGGCGCGGGCTCGGTCACGCCCGTGGCCTGCAACATCAACGATGATGCAAGCGTGCGCGCCGCGATGGACGGCGCAAATGCAGTGGTCAATTGTGTCGGCACGTTTGACAAATCCGGCGAAAATGGATTTCAGGCCATACAAAACCTGGGCGCGGCGCGGATTGGTCGTGCCGCACAAGAGCTGTCTGTCGCTCGGCTCGTCCACCTTTCGGCCATTGGCGCTGATCCCAATTCGCCCACGCTTTATGGCCAGAGCAAAGGGCAGGGAGAGCAGGCCATCCTGTCGGCTTTTCCCGATGCTGTTATCTTGCGCCCGTCGGTGATCTTTGGCCCCGAAGATCAGTTCTTCAATCGGTTTGCCGCGATGACCCGTATCAATCCGATCCTGCCCGTCGTTGGCGCGGCGACCAAGTTTCAATGCGTCTATGTGGATGATGTGGCTGCCGCCGTGGAGAAAGCTGTGATGGGTGAGGCGGAGCCAGGTATTTATGAGCTGGGTGGACCGGACGTGAAGAGCTTTGGCGAGTTGATGCAAATGATGCTCGATGTGCTGGAGCGAAAGCGCCAGATCGTGAACATCCCTTTCCCCATGGCGCATCTCATGGCTGTCGGCATGGAAGTGGGCCAGACCGTTACCTTCGGTCTTCTGCCCCCGCAGATCACGCAGGACCAGGTTAAAAGCCTCAAATCAGACAATGTCGTGGGGGCAGGGATGATGACCCTTGAGACGCTTGGCATTACGCCCACACCCTTGGCGGACGTTCTGCCTGGCTACCTGCGTTAGAACGTGTTTGTTGTGACCAATTCGGCGCACCTGATCTCTAGGTGTATGCAATGAAGAGCAGGAATACCCCGAGGGCAACGCGGTAGATCACATAGGGTGTGAAGCTCACAGTGCGCAGCAGGCGCATCATGATACCCAGAGCCAGAAGCGCTGCAATAAATGACACCGCAGCCGCAATAGCCCCCTCGCGCAGCATCTGCGCATCGGCGTTGTAGAAGGCCTCTCCGGCCACCAAGACGCCGCTGGCGATGATCGTGGGCACCGACATCAGCATCGAAAGCTTTGCTGCATCGTGACGAGAGTATCCTAAAAACCGCGCACCCGTGATTGTGATCCCGGATCGGGACGTGCCCGGGATCAACGCGATGGCCTGCCAGACACCGACGACCATGGCGTCCACCAAGCCAAAATGGCTTTGATCCTTGCGCGTTTCGCCAAACTGGTCGGCCCAGTAGAGCAAAATCCCGAAGACGAGCATCGCCCAGCCAATAACGGCAACCGACCGCATATCTTCATAGAGCCCTGTGACCTTGAGCAAGAAGCCCAAAGCGATCACCGGAATGGACGTGACCAACAGCAACAGGGCAAGACGTGCGCCCTCCGTGTCGGCCCTGCCCATCAGCAGCCTTGGCGCACCAAGGATGACCATCTTCATATCCGACCAAAAATAGATCACCACCGCAGCCAGCGAGCCCACATGCACAGCTACATCCAATGCATAGCCCTTGTCTTCGAAGCCGGTCAGGTTTGGAAAAAGGATCAGATGGCCGGACGAGGAAATCG
>JBCDDS010000007.1:0-61500 GCA_039180185.1 Pseudomonadota bacterium
AGATCGCCCCGCAGTTCCATGACGCAGGCATAAGACTACGTCATAACACCGTCTGGGGATGTCTCGGGCGCGGAAGCCTCATTGAGTATATCGTCAACTATGTGATCGATAACTGGGATGTGGCCATGGCCGGAACGCCCGACGGGGGCTGGGGCAGGTTGCCCTATCAGACATCTACAAACGCGTTCCAGATTGCTTATCTGAATTGCATAGCGCAGGGCAGAAGCGTTCCAAACAATCTTGAGGTGACGGGCCACACAGGGTCCGACGGCACGTTGGATCGTGACGTATATGATCCGGATAACCGTCGTTATTATGTTGTAGGCAGTGATTTCGACAACCGCATTGAATACAAGATGGCGGGCACGCAAACACAGGCTGAAGTCGTCTATGAGAGCGACGATTGGGATAACAACGAGCTAGACTGGTCGCTCGATCCGGATTTGTCTTATCCCGAGATAGTGGCAACCTGGAACGGCTCCTCTTCCGTTGGCGACATGACAAACCTCGTTACCAATGCGGACGGGGGTAAAACAACGAACTTCACCAGCGCGGGTAAGCTTGCCGAAAAACCGTTCCGTGATACGCCTTTTGGAACAGGAAATCTAAACGCGCGCAACTTCTGCCGCGACCAAGGATATTATGAGCACAATGGTGGGTGGGTGCTTTACGAGCCGGTTGTCATAACCGACGAGATCACCAATCGCCCAGCCATCAAACCTACATTCTATGACTGCACAGCGGAGCCGAGTATTGCAGATCCAATCATGGTCAACAACGGGCCGCTAGATCACGTCACAACGCCAATCGTTCAGGCCGACATCACGGCTACCGTTGCGGCGGGTGGTTCTGTTGTGATTGATGTGGTTGCCGGTGCGACCGGTGGCAATGGCACAATTGAGCTGCACGAAACGGACTTCATTTCAGCGGACAGATGCTTTGTAGATCTTGATCCGGTCGCAGGCACCGTGACGGTAACTCCGTTCTTCTATGTCACTAAAGCTCAAGACGAGTTCTATGTCTTCCTGCGGTCGGGCGATACGATGTTCAAGACCGTTCGTGTCAGTGTTTTGATTGGCGCGGCGGAAGCCCCTATTGCACCGTCCTTAGACACTGACTTTTCTGTGCGAGACGATAATCCTAATGAACTCACGTTTGCTTTGCACGATCGTCCGGAGACAGGCGGCCGGAACATCAGATTGGTTCAGTACACGACCGACGGTGGGTCCAATTGGAGGCGTCTGACGGGCCTCTGGCCGAGCAAAGAAATAACCGTAACTCACGACAGTGACGGCACATCGATGTCGGCGGGTCTGAAAGATGTGCGGCTCAGATATTTCCACGAACACGAATATGCCTATGGCCCGGAAAGCGTGTCAGTTCCTATCGATGTCGATGGTGACGGCGGCGGGTTTGGCGTGGGCTTCGGTGGTGGATTTGGGTGAGGAATAAAAGATGACAGTGGAGAACCGTACTGATTTTCAAGCTGATGTTAACGCGATAATTATCGACAATACTGAGCAGCTTATTTCTCCTGCGCATGTTCGGCAGAAGATTATTGACTTGTCAGATAGTGTCACCTTTCCAGAAGACTTTACCGGCGACCATCAGCTTGTAACACAAGAAGAAAAGGATGCTTTGGCCAACATAGACGGCCGTTCCGCCTATCAGATTGCCGTGGATGAGGGTTTTGTTGGAGATGTTACAGCATGGTTAGCGTCTCTCGTTGGTACTCCAGGAAGTCCCGGTGATCCCGGTTCACCAGGAGACCCTGGAAGTCCAGGTAACCCCGGAAATGACGGCGATGACGGCCTTTCTGCTTATCAAGTAGCTGTTAATGAAGGATTTGTGGGTGACGAAGCAGCATGGCTTGCTTCACTGCAAGGTCCTCCCGGTGATCCCGGTCCAGCCGGTGGAAGTGCTGTAATTGGCGGCTTTAGGGCTTCCACAGCACAGAACATCAACCAAAGTACTTCCGGGTACACCATAGCGTGGGACGATACCACTGATCGACGTGAAGATACCGGGATCAGCATAGATGCATCGCATGAGACCGTCACTATCTCCGGCACACCAGATCTTGTTGTGATCAGCGTCAATATAAAAGTGGCGATCCCAGACGCAGCTAATCATCAGCGGCCAAATCAGGTTGTGGATATTGTCCGCTCAGATGGGAAGATAATCGCCTCCGCAGCAACTGGATATATCCGCGACACAGCCGATCATGAGGAATCTTCATACAACATCCATGCCGATGATTACTCACCGATCACTGATGGGTCTTATTCCATTGTTGCGACGCGCGAAACTACTAATACAGGTGCGGCAAATATGGATGTGTCGCGGAGCCAACTGACTTTTAAAGTCTACGAATAGGAAAGATCATGGAATTTGAAATCTACCAGAATATCATTGCTATTCTTTTCGTGGCGCTTGCTGCGGTATCCGTCTTTTGTGCTTACATAACAGGCGTCTATCCTATTACGATCCCAGCGAACGGAAAGCGATATCGCTACCAGCGTAAAGAGGTTTTCCATGCCATGATGATGGTGTCCATGCTCCCGGGACTGTTGATTTTTTCCATGGTGGTGGCTGATTATTGCGCCGATTTTTACCCGGTTCTAGGGCGCCTAGTTCATCTAGCCGAAATTGCAGGGATGGCGGGGTATTTAGCTTTCCAAACATGGCATGCTTGGGGGCTTTACTCAGAAGGAAAAGGGCGTCCGGGGTATGATCTCTGATATAGCAGAACAGGTCTCTATCGAAGACTACGTCGCTTCTCTTCCTACAGAGAAGGCGCAAGAGCTCCTTAAGCAGCTCAGCAATACTCTTGCCGTAGATCGAGCGAAAGAGCGCCTAGTTTCGTTCATTCGATACATGATGCCTTGGGAAGACGGGCCGGTGAATGCGGAAGACGGCACTCAGTCCCTATACCAAGACACCCCGCAAGGCGCGCTTTTCTGTGAAATCATAGAAGACGTCGAGCGAGGTACGAGGAAGCGCACAGCCGTCGCAGTTCCGCCGCAGCATGGCAAGACCATACACCTGTCGACTTTTGGACCAGCATGGATATGGGGCCGTAACCCTAAGATGAAAATCGTTGTGGCGACCTACAACGAAGACAGAGCCGCAGAGCTTGGTGATGACTTTCTTCAAGTGGTCAAAAGCCCTTTATTCAAGCAAGTTTTTCCGGATTTCGAACTGTCTCCGAGCTCGAAAAGTAAGACCGCGATGCGAACAACGGCCGGAGGGAAGCTGTTTTTTGTAGGGCAGGGGTCAGGTACGACCGGCAAGACAGCCGATATTTTTATCATCGATGACCCGATTAAGGATGATAAACAGGTTAAATCAGCAGACTTCAGAGACGATCTATGGAAGTGGTTCTTTTCTGTGGCGTACTCACGCGGCAGCAATCGAACCCGCATGATTGTTCTACACACTCGATGGCATGAAGATGATTTGATAGGCCGCTTATGCGACACCAACCATCCAGAACGAAACCGTGAGTATGCCGGGATCGCCGACGATTGGAACTACCTTAACATCCCGGGTGTCATAAAAGATCCTGAACTTGCCAAGCTCTTAGGGCTAGAACTTGCTGTTCCGAAGAATCCTCGCGTTATTGAGCAATTCGGCGATGAGCCGATGTGCGCACTATGGGCGGCGGATAAAGACCTGCTTCACTTCAGCCAATGGCGCCGTGGGGATAAGCGGTCATTTGGTGCTCTGGTAATGGGCACTCCGACACCCGAGGAAGGCGTGTTCTTTCATGCGGATGATTTGCTGGAATACGATCCGCAGGATCTACCTCAAAGTTTAAGGTACTACGGAGCATCCGACCACGCTGTCAGCACCAAGCAAGAGAGAGATCCGACTGTGTTGGGCACTGTCGGAGTCGACCCCGATGGGCACATATGGGTTTTGCCCGATTTGGTATGGGACCGGTTTGAAACCGACAAGACCGTGGAAGAACTCATCGCAGCGTTTAAAAGGCATAATCACGAAACATGGTTCATGGAAGACGAGCTTATATCTAAGTCGTTTGGTCCGTTCTTGCGTGAGCGCATGCGCCAAGAATACGTCTACACTATGATTACTCCTGTTCGTCCGGCTGCAGATAAACGAACAAGGGCGCGGTCTATACAAGGTCGTATGTCACTGAAAACAGTGCACTTCCCGCGTTTTGCTGCGTGGTGGCCTGAAGCCAAAGCAGAGCTTTTGCGCTTTGATTACGGCGCGTATGATGACTTTGTGGATTTTTTGTCGCATATTGGGAATGGGTTGAACTCGATAATTTCGGCAGATGGTATCGAGGACAAGAATACGGGGAACGTGATTCAAGTTGGATCGCCCCAGTGGATTTTGAAGCGCACCAGGCTCGAAGCAGAGCGTAATAAGCGAAAGGCCGCAAACGATGGATGGTGATCAATTCAGCTCCGAGGTCGATGGTCCTAACGAAAACATCGCGGACCCGAAGACTACAGAAAATATTCCGCCAGCGGAAACTGCGCAGGTTAAGAAGTGGTCGGACAAAATAAAAGCGTCAAAAAAGCACTTTGAAAAAGACTTTAAACGCATGAAGAAGTGCCAACAGATCGCAAAACACGGCGCGCATAAAGAATGGCTGGATGATGAGTCGAGGTATGTCGCCCCCATTGTTAACAGACACATAAACCAATCGGTTGCGCAGCTATACGCTCGCGACCCAAAGGTCGATGTAGAATCAAAGAAACGCCTTCTGCATACCGTCTGGGATGGGACTCAAGAGCAGATAGTGTTTTTGGAATCTTCTGCGATGATGGGCGACCCGAATGCAGCCGAAAACCTTATGGCACTGCAGGCAGATATGGCCCAGGCTGTGGCGGCTGAGAACATAGTTGAGCGGTCGGGGGAGACACTTCGCATTCTGCACGACCATATGATCGAGCAGCAACCTTACGTTTTCAAAACTAAGCTTAAATCAATGGTTCGTAGAACTAAAACAAACGGGGTTTCATATATTAAAGTCTGCTTCCTTCGTGAGACGGAAATGCGTCCCGAAGCGGCTGCACGTGCCGAAGACGTTCAGTCTAAACTAAAAACGATGGAGCGTCTCGCGCGAGAAGAAGGCGACATGTCTGAGGAAGAGCTGGAAGAGAAACGCCTGGAGCTTCAGTCGTTGCAAGCGGATATTGCTGCGCAACCCGACCAAGTCGTTCGTGAGCAAGTAGTATATGACTACCCTCGTAGCTCCGAAATTGTTTTTGACCCAAATACGAGAGATCTGAAGACGCTGGAAGGATGCATGTGGCTGGCACACCAGTTTGAACTTACTAACGAAGAAATTCAAGACATCTACGGCAAGGATATTGAGAGTCAAAAGACCGAAGAAGAGCTGAGTACGATGCGTATGATGGAGAAACCAGGTATTGATCCCAAATACGTTTGCTATGAAATCCAGAATAAATACACTCAGCAGGTTTTCGTTATTTGTGAAGGATATGGCGGGTACCTCAAGCCCCCAGCTGAGCCGGATTTCTGGTTGCCTCAGTTCTTTAATATATTCCCTTTTGTCTGTAACGAAGATGAGCACGAACACGAGCTGTACCCACTCAGCGATGTGTGGAACACTCGACATGTTCAGTTCGAGTACAATCGGTCACGCGAAGCGCTGCGCGAGCACCGTATCGCGGCTAGACCTTTTTGGCTGGCTGCGCGAGGGCGTTTGGAGAGGAATGAAAAAGAGCGACTCTCTAACCATGCCGCGCATGAAATTGTTGAGATAAACCCGCAAGATCCGCGATCCCCGATATCGTCAGTAGTTGAGCGTGGACCTACCGCCCCCCTCGATCCAAACCTTTATGAGGTTGAATCGCTTAACACTGATATGCTCAGGACAGTCGGCAGCCAGGAGGCTAATCTTGGTGGCACAAGCGGCGCAACTGCAACGGAAAGCAGCATTGC
Source organism: Pseudomonadota bacterium (assembly GCA_039180185.1). Taxonomy (GTDB): domain Bacteria; phylum Pseudomonadota; class Alphaproteobacteria; order Rhodobacterales; family Rhodobacteraceae; genus Roseovarius. The sequence continues at coordinate 5,944 of JBCDDS010000007.1, forward strand.
CGAGAGCAGCCGCATGTCTTCGCTGTCTGCAACCGCAGACGACCTAGACGATTTCCTCACTGCCGTAGCGCGTGCTACCGGAATTGTGATGCTACAGATGGTCTCTGCAGAGCGAGTGAAAGAGATTGTGGGTCCTGGTGCGACCTGGCCTGAACTGCCAATTACTCGCAAGCAACTGGCCGACCAAATTACGCTCATGGTTCGCGCAGGCTCGAGTGGCCGTCCAAACCGCGCGGCCAAACTCGCTGACATGGAGCGTGCATGGCCAGCTCTATCACAGATTCCGGGTGTGAACGCTGAACCCTTGGCAGAAGAGTATGCTGACCTCTTGGACATTGATTACTCAGAGCTTATTGCGCAGGGTGTGATGTCTATTGTTGCGAGAAATGCGCTCGCTGGCTCTTCTACTGCGCTCCCTGCCGCCGGTCCTGCGCCAGCTGCACAAGGGTCGCTAGGAGGATCTAATACACCCGCTGTACCTCAAGCTCAGGGTGCACAACCATCTTACCCCGAAAGCGGTTCTACGATTTAACTTGTCGTAATTGTCGAAATATGCGACAGTACAACTGACCTAAATTTCGACAAGGAGCGTATACCGTGTCGCAAGCGGAAATCGAGATTGTCTCTTCGGAAGAAGATCAGGGTGGAAATATTACAGACACGCCCGCTGTGGAAGACCAAGGCCCGAATAGCACTGTAGACGCCGTTTTATCGGCGTTAGACGATGCCGAGGAATCGCCAGCCTCTGATGAGCCGGGATCGAAAGACCCTGATGATGCTCAAGTTGAAAGTACAGATGGAGAAGCTGGTAAAGATTCCAAGCCGGAGGATTCTTCTGAGGAGGACGATTTTTCCGAAGAAGAAAAGGCACAGCTCAACGACAAAACTCGAGCCAGGATTGATACGTTGCTGGAGCAGCGTAAGGAAAACCTGGAGCGTGCTGAGAAGGCAGAGCAAGAACTGGAGACGGTTCGAGCAGATGCCGAGAGCTACCAAAAGATCTCCGGATATCTTAACGACAATAACCTTACCGCGAAAGACGCGGGCGATGCGCTGAATATGGCGCGTCTAGTTGTCAACGACCCTATTGCTGCTCATGCGCAGCTTTCGGCCTTGATGGAAAAACTAGCGCCCCTCGTCGGAGAAACGCTTCCGCCAGACCTGGCAGAAGATGTTCGCCTGGGACGGATAACCGAAGAGCGAGCGAAGGAGCTGGCGCGAGCCAAGGCTTCAGAAGCGCAATCCGGTCGTCAGGCCCAAGCGGAGCAGGATCGGGAAAAGGCTCGTAAAGAGGAAGAAGACCAGCAACGAGAGCAGGACAAACGTGCGAAGCATGTTTCAAACCTCATCACCATTGGCGATCAACTTGCAGCGGATCGGGCTCAATCGGACCCAGATTGGAAGCTGAAGGAGAAACGCGTCACAAAGGAACTGGAGTTGAAGTTTTACAAAGACGGCATTCCGAAGACAGAAGAAGAATTTCGGAAGATATTCGATGAAACAGTGATTTCGGTTACTGCGGAATTGAAGGAACTGTCGCCTCAAAAAACAGACGCTACGAATCCTGTGACGAGCTCTTCTTCGACCGCTGTACGTGAGCAGGCCAAAGAAACTCCTAAAGACGGTGTGGACGCCGTATTGCAGGCTCTCAACTGACACGACTGCGGTTTTGCTCAAGAGGAAATGAGCAATGCCCTTTACTGCGCAAGAGCTCGACCACGCAGCCGCCGCTGCGATCGAGTACCACTATGATACCCCAAAGGTTCGTTCTCAAACCATTCAGGATAAACCTCTTCTTCGTAAGATGACGGAGAAGACCAAGAAGTTCCCGGGTGGTAAGGACAATATTACGGTTCGCGTCAAAGGCGTCTATTCGACTACGATCAGTGGTTTTGAGGCCGATGACACCGTTTCGTATGTAAATCCTGCGAACCTGAAAACCGCAACCTACCCTTGGAAGCTGATCCACTCTGGTATCCAGTTTACGATGCACGAATTGCTCAAGTCGGGCATCAGCATCGTCGACTCCAAGACAGGCGAGAAGACCAGTAATGCTTCTAGACAAGAGAAGATCATGCTGGCCAATCTCCTGAACGACAAGGTAGAAGATATGGTCGAAGGTACCGACCGTGGCATGAACGTTATGTTCTGGCGCGATGGTACACAAGACGCGTCTCTTGTGCCTGGTATCACGTCGTTCATTGTCGATGATCCTACTGCCGTTGCGACGGTAGGCGGCATTGATCAGTCTGTCGATACTTGGTGGCAAAACCGAGCCGATCTGGCCATTGCTCTTGGCTCTGGTCCGGAAACCGGCGCGGTTCTCAACAAGCTTCAGGTAGAGTTCCGGCAACTGCGCCGCTACGGCGGTAAGCCGGACCTGATCTTGGCCGGTTCGGATATGATGGACCGTATCGAGAAAGAGCTGAAAGCCCAAGGTTACTACACTGACAGCGGTTGGGCCAAGTCCGGTCGTATCGACGGTTCTGTTACTGACCTGGCGTTCAAGAACGTCATGATCGAGTACGATCCGACGATGGACGACCTTGGCTTCACCAAGCGTGCTTATGTCCTGGACTGCAAATCTTTCCACCCGATGTGCATCGATGGTGAAGACGGCAAAGACCATGCGCCTGCACGCCCTGAAGATCAATACGTGTTCTATCGGGCGCGTACTTGGGTCGGTGGCCTGGTTTGCAAGCAGCGTAACGCCAATGGCGTTTACGGCTTCGCATAAGCCCGAAAACAAGAAAATCCGGGGCGATTAGCCGCCCCGGATACTCTAATTCAGGAGACACAGATGAAGTATTATGACGCAAAAGTTCGCCTAGGTGGCAGCTTGCTAAACGAGGTTTGGTGCCATGGCATCTCCGCCCCAGAAGTCATGTTGTTGAACGCCATTCACGGCGGTTCCGCAATTGCTGACCTCGCGGAAAATAAAAAGGTCAGCGGTGACAAGGCGAAGGCGAAAATAAGTCCTCGCAAATTGCGTTCTGAGCTGACCCGGAAATACGGAAGCAAAAAGGTTCATATGGACGCATTTAATGGTCTGTTTGGCCCTGGCGCTGGCCAAGCTTTGCCTGAAGAAGTTTCGATGAACGACTTCAAAGCCATCCCCGATGACGAAGTTGAGTCCGAAGATGAAACCGAAGTGGTTCCGACTCCAGCACCAAGCGAGGATGAAAAGCCGAACGGCAAAGCCGACGGTCAGTCGGTTTTGGATTAAAACATGGCGTTGTATACCACATTCGGTGAGCTTCTAAGGACGACGAGGGCGAATGCGAGACTTTCGCCCACATCGGCTGTCAGCGCAGAAGTTGATGCGCGGCATAAAGTCATCGTCAACGAAGTCTATGAGACAATTTTCGACGATTATGATTGGCCTCATCTGCGGTATACAACACCACTCCTCCCGCTTTCTGCGGGGCAGCAGTTCTACGATCTCCCAGACGCCATTGATTACAATCGGATCGAACAATTTGTGGTTTGGTGGTCTGGAGAGCCGTACCCGCTTGATCCCGGTATTGGACCCAAGGAATACGCTGCATATGATAGCAGCGCAGATGAGCGATCCGATCCGCCACAGAGGTATGACATTCGTAGCCAAAGCGAAGGGTCAACCCAATTTGAGATATGGCCTCTCCCAACTGTGAACACAGTTTCGGTCCAAATTACTGGTACTCGGAAATGGAGCCGATTGGTTAATACCGTTGATATATGTTTAGTCGATGACACAGCGGTTGCCTTAATGGCAGCTTCGCACATTGTAGCACCTATAGACACCGATTTTGCGGATCGATTGGCCAACGCATCTGGCGCGAGACTTTCGCAGGTTAGGTCGCGATCTGTTCAACCCCAGACCGGTGGTTCAACAGCACCCAATGTTGGTGGCGGGCAACCACACGTGAGCCTGCGTGACGGCAAGGCTATTGTTCGGGTTGGCAGGGGTGCCTAATGCCATATCAGCTCGTCGAAAACTTCGAATTTGGAATTGACCGGCGCAGACCTCGACACGCTGGTATACCAGGAACGCTTTGGGACGCCGAGAACGTTCATCTTTCTAGAGGTGGTGATCTAGAGCGCTCGAAGCGGTTTGTTCCTGTATTCACGGGTCTCTCCGGCACTCACGGGCTTGCAAATCTAAATGGAAGTACGTTCGTGTTCGGATCTCAAGATCTCGCCGCCTCACTTCCTGTTGGAGTGCAGTACCAGCGCCTCGAAGCACCTTCCGGCGCTGAAATGGTTCGGGTCAGAGAGATAGAGAAGTTCGACAACAAGCTTTACGTAATCGCTGAATTCGATGACGGAAACCGGTACCACTACTACGATGGTGCACGAGTTACATCTTGGGACGCAATCGCGCAAAGCTCCAACAGCTTAGCGCTGACCGTGGCTGCATTGGCTGATTTAGTGTCAGAAACGGATTCTGCAATCGTAGAGGTTGTCGGGGACGGCCTTCTCCTTACAGCCGCATCAGCAGGCACGCCTTTTGCCGTATCAGCCAGTTTCACAAACGGTTCAGGGGTTGATGACCAAACCGCTGTCACCACTGAGCTCCAAGCCAACGTGACCGGACAGGACGGTGTCGCGGCCACGGCAGATATTTCTGTAACAGGTGGCACGTTTAATCCCGGTTTTAACAGGATCGTTTCGCTGAAGGCTGGCTCCGCCGAAGAAACGGCAATTGATCTACTCGGTGGGCCTATCGATTTCGTGGCGTCTGATGAGGCCACTGCGAATAGTATTGCTCTGTCTATCAACGAACGAACGTCGGAACACGGATTTTCAGCTTCCATATCAGGTTCCGAAATAACCGTTTCAGCTCCCCAAGGACTAGGCTCTTCGGCCAATTCGTTCAGTTTGTATCCTGCGGTTTCAGGTGACGTAACCACATCAAGTGTTTCTTCGTTTACCGGAGGCACCGATGCCATCGAAGCAGTGGCGCAGATCACGCAAATTATCCTTTCCGGGACTGTCGAACCTGACGACCTCGTGACCATCACTATCGATGGCATTGACTATAAGATGACAAATCAAGCTGCCGTCACTGGCACAGAACCATTTGTCGCGGACAGTCGAGTTTGGGCAATAGCAGGACCTAATCTATTTTACTCCCGGCTGAACGATGCAACAGATTGGGGTACCGTCACTTCGAATGAGGATGACCCTGGGTTCCTTGTCATATCAACCGACTCACAAGGTGCTCAACGCCTTGTGGGTATAGAGACCTACCAGCAGAACGTCGCTCTTTTTGCTGACGACGCAATTGTTGTCTACGCACTTGGTACATTGCCTTCTGAATTTGAGAAAGTCCAAGAGCTCCCCAATACCGGCACAGAAAGCGGCGGTTCGGCTAGGGCATATGGGGCGAACGATCTGTTTTTTCTAGACAGCACTGGAGTCAGATCGCTCCAAGCAAGAGACAGCTCAAACTCTGCGTTCGTAAGTGATGCAGGGACTGTTTTCGACACATACATCCAAGAGCGTATATCCCAGATCAGTCGCGGCCAGCTTAAAAGAGCAAGGTCTGTTATTGAACCCAAAACCGGAATGTATTGGTTGTCACTTGGCGATCAGATTATGGTTCTCTCAAACTTTCCGGGAACCAATATCCGAGGCTGGACGCGGTACTCGCCGGGTTTCGTCCCGTTACATTTCGTCCGGACCCGCGATCGCGTCTACGCTCGCGACGCGGACACTATCTATCTCTATGGAGGCTTATCAGGCAATGAGTACCCGCTCGAGGGTGAGATGCCCGCGCGGGTTAAGCTTCCTTTCATGACAGCGCGAGATGATGCTGGGTTCAAACACATGACCGGCTTCGACATGGCGTCTGAGAACGAATGGGATGTCAAAATGCTTATCGACCCCAACAACGAGGCGTACTGCATCGATGTGGGGACGTTCAGTGGTGTCACGTATAGTAGGGAAAACACTGAAATACTGGGTGAAACGACACACGCAGCACTGGAGTTTGAATGCTCAGCAGCTGGGTTCGCCAGTTTGACATCTACCGCATTACACAACAACGGAAGTCATCGGCAATGAAGGTTGATCTTAAGGTAGCAAAAACAGCTCATGTTCGCGAAGTCTTTAAGAACCTCTCAGCCCAAACCCTATCTGAGATTGAAGCTGCCGATGAGTCTTTGTCTTCGAAAAAGCAGTTCGCCCACAATAAAGCTCGAAAGAAGGAGGCCTACGTGTCTCTAACCGATGGTCGCGTGCTCACCGTTTTTGGTTTTAATGATTTCGGCGAGTATCTCAGCATGTGGACTTTCGCATCCGACTTATACTTTGAGTCTGGATTATCAGCTATCCGCGAAACACGCAGGTTTTTCAAAGGATTGAAATTTGACAAACCTGTTCTGTCTGTGACCACTTCACCCCATAAGGACGTTGGGCGTTGGCTCGAGCTGCTAGGTTTTGAAAAAACTGCAGAAAACGGCGTCGAGCAGGTATTTACCTACGAGCCAAATTAGGCTATTTTATAACTACGGCGTTCATCGCGGGCCTCGCCTACCTGTTTAACCACGCAGGTGACAGGAATGTGCGGCGGAGGTGATGGCGGTGCCAGTGATCGTGCGGAACAGGCGAAAGCTGAAGAGCGCGCACGCGAACAAAGAGTCTTACAAGGCCAGCGTAACATTGATGCGGCGTTCACTCAGTTTGATAACGCGTATTATGACGACTACGCTCAAAGCATTTTCGACTTTCAAACACCAGCTGTTCAAGAAGAGTACGATCGTACCCGGGGGCAGATAGCCGCTGCGCTTGCAGGCCGTGGTAATCTCGAGAGTTCGTATGCTGCCAACACGATGGGTCGTCTCGGCACAGAGCTGGCTGATACGTTCGCTCAGATTCAAGATGCAGCAGAGAATGAATCTCAGAACCTTCGTGGTCGTGTAGAAGCGCAGAAATCAGATCTCTACGCCCTGAACCAGGCTTCGGCCGATCCGGCTTCCATCAGTAACCAAGCTATTGGCGCAGCAACCTCATTAGCAGCCCCAAACCCCGTCAGCGAAATCGGCAGTGTGTTTACCGACTTTTTGGCGCCGGTCATCACCTACCGGACTGCCCGAAACAACTCAGCTCCTCCTAGGCAGCAAAGCAATGCGCCCGTTGCATCTGGATCGGGCTCAGGAAGAATTGTGAGGTGACGCATGTGTACTGGTATTGAAGTTGCTTTGGCCGCTGCGTCCGTCGGGGGTGGTCTTCTCCAAAGGCAAGCGGAGCAGGATCGTCAAAAAGCGATAAGAGACGCTGAAAATCGCGAGTTGGATGAGTTTCGTCAGCGCAATAAGGAGCGCAGCGACAAAGCTTATGAACTCTTTGCGGGCCGCGAGGACCAAATCCAACCAGAACAAGTGGCGCAGCAACAATCTGACGCGGAAACCAACCGTACAGAGAAGTTCGATGAAGCTATCGACCAGTCTCGATCTACGACGCCTGCGCCGGTCAAAGGCTCTGCGCCTACTTTAATCGGCGATGTCTTCAGCTCTGAGGAGAAAAAAGGCATCGACAAATCCAAAAGCAGAGCGGCCGCTAGAGCCAAAGCAGGTAGCTTTGGTGACACGCTGTTCAACCAATCCATACTCAACGCTGATGCGGGCCGCAAAATTGCGACTATCGGAAACCTTTCACAAGCTGACGCAGCGTTGCTTCCAAATCTGCAGACCTTGGCAGGCCATTCTGCTGGTGCCGGGAAGGGATACAGCCTGTTCGGGGACATTCTATCCGGTGCGTCTGCCGGAGGTGGCTTTTTAGCGGGAGCCGGATGATATGGTCCGGTGGGTCAACGCACGAAACTTCGGTTCTCCGATTGCCGGTGCGATCGCACAATACGCAAACGCAGCGTATGGCGACACATTAACGCCTGCGCTAAAGCGCGAGCAACTGAGTAAATTGCGTCGAGAGAACCAAGGCGCTGAAGACTTTCAAACTACTATTCGTGATTGGGGTGCCTCCGCAAGTGCGGCACCACAAGCGGCTAACACAGCTGCTTCAGGGCAGGGGCCATGGAGCGGCTTAGAAGATGTTCAGCGCGGCATATTTGACGGCGAAAGTAACGGCGACTATGACGCGCTTTTCGGCTTTTCGAACAGAGAGAACGGCCTGTTCAACAATGTTCGCTTAACAGGCATGACGGTTGACGAAGCTATCAGGTTTTCCGACCCGTCTGGTCCTTACGGACAGTGGGTAAAAGGCGAGGTCGGCCATGTTGCGACGCCCATGGGCGCTTATCAAATCGTTGGTTCAACACTTCGAGACGCCAAATCTGCACTAGGGCTCACAGGATCCGAGCAGCTTACTCCGGAGATGCAAGATACTTTAGGCCGGTGGGTACTTGATACGCAGGGCACGGGGGCTTGGGAAGGATATCGAGGACCAAACCATGGCTTCACAGGCCAACCTTTACCGTCTGCCGCACCGTCCCCGCTTGTCGATCAGCCAGACACTCGGCCGGGGCGCTACAATCCTCAAAACGGGCCGCAGCTGTTTGCCGAGCTGCTGGCACGTGGTGTCGCCGGTGGAATGAAACCAGAAGAGGTAGGTGAAGCCGCCCGTATGATGGCCGCAAATCTGTATGGTGCTGAGAACCAAGCCACAACTAACGCGTTCGTAGGCGCTGGTGGAAACTATGCCAACACATATAGCGGGTTTGCAGCTGACCAGAACCGGCTAGAGCGCGACAGTGTTCGCGATGCTCAATTGGATATTGTGCAAGATGAAAACGCAATCATTGACGTGGTTCGTGAAGGCACACCTATCCGAATCCGCAAAAAGGACATGATATCAGGCGACCAACCAGTCCTGTCCAGCTCTGAGGCCCAAGCGGTCACAGCTGGAAGCCTCGATCTGTCGCGCAATGAGCAACTGGCCTTTATCGGCGCAGAGCCGAAGAACCCGGTCAAGGCTGATACATTTGTCGACCCTCAAGGTCAGACGTACCGCAGTGTTGACGGTATCACGGACGCGCAAACTGGTCTGTCGCTACCTCAAGGCGCTGTCAAAACCAGCGTAACCAGTCAAGACCGAGCAGGCTCCGGCGTGGATCTTGAAAGCAGCGTGGTTTCTGGACTGCAAGAGAGCGTCATAGCCCAAGAAGCATTCGCGGGCACCCTTAACCGCACTCGCCAAGCAGCCATTGACGCAGGCCCAGAAGGCTTTGGTGTGGTCGGTCGAGCTCGGTCGTTAGGGCAAGGCGCCGTTGAGGCGTTCCGTGCTCTTGGCGGTATGATCAGTGACGATACCGTGAGCGAAGGTTTCGAAAGCGTCCGTAAGTTTGCCGACAGCGGCGATCCTGTTGCGAAACAGTTCTTTGCTGAGTTCGACACTAACTTGACCCGACTGGAAATGTACGCCCGATTGCTGCCTTATGAAGCCGCTGCGGCTATCGCAAACCAAACTGGTCGAGGACTATCGGATCAAGACGTCAAACGTTTCCAAGAGATCATAGGCGGCCCGCTCAACTTCTTCGGATCACAAAAAGGATTCCTGGCCACGCTCGACGCGGTAGAGCGTGAGGTTCAGGACCGTGTCGCGACAACGCGGCGCGTACTGGGGCAGGAGCCGGTTGGCAGCCCTACGCCCGAAATTCCAGAAGTTCCTGATTTCTCCAAGATGACCGATGAGGAACTGGACGCTTATATTCTCCAAATGGAGGGAGGTCAGTAATGGACCCTAACCTCCAAGCCGCTTTGCTGGAGAGAGCTAAACGTGAGAAAGCAAGGCGAGCAAACGCAATCATAACGCCACAAGTTGAGCCGGAATTCACAGACGGTGGCATCCCGCTTATGGGCTCTCATATCGATCATGGGCCTGCGCCGGTTCGTACTTCTGAGCCATCCATATCCCGTGGATTGCAACTTGGCACCCAGGGTCTTGGCCGAGGCATTGCGGGCCTTTTCGGATTGCCATCCGATTTGGGCGAACTGGCAGCAAACGCAGGTGTTTCGATCGGAGATGCTATCACTGGCGCCGACAGCGGTACAGTTGATATCCCACTGGGCGGACAGGAGATATACGACCTTATGGCCGATGGGGTCCGATCGGCTTTCGGAAATGACGCGATCATAGATCGCAGCGCGATGACGCCGCAAGAACAGGTTCGAGATCAGGCGGTATCTCTCGGCACGGAGGCGTTGCTAGGCTCTTCGGGCATTCGAGCCTTGAAGGATGTAATGCCACGAGGCCTTGCAGCCCCTTTTAACGCCCCGGGTTCTGAGGCTCGAGTTGTTGCTGGTGACACCGCTGCCGGTGTTGGCGCAGGGACTATGTTGGAGACCTACGACCAAAACGTTCCTCAATCTACGCAAGATCAGCTCGGAATATTTGGAGACCTGTTTGCAGGGCTTTTAGGAGGCGTTGGTGGAGCAGGAGCGCTTCGCACCACTGAACGCGCAGCAGATGCTGCTTCAGGCGTTGTCGGCCGCAGAGCGGAGCCTAGAGGTACTGTCCCCGTGGACCCCGAAACCGCACAGCCATTCAGCCGAAATGACGTCGGCAGAGCCGCCACGTTACTGCAACAAGAAACGCTTGACCCGGCAAAGGCATCACAAAACATCGCAGATTACCTGGCCTCTGTGTCAGGAGGACCGTCGCCAAGTACGGCTCTTATCGCAGATGACCCCGGGCTGTTGTCGCTGGAGCGACGTTTGCGCTCCGGTCCAGCATCCCCTGAGTTCATTGCCGCTGATCGAGCCGTTATGGATGATGCGTCGAACCAGCTGCAAGGTATTCGCCCTTCTGATGGCGATCCGACCGCTGCGAGAGAGGCGGCTCAAAATATCATAGAAGCTGCGCTCTCTGCGCCACGCGTGGCCGTTGAGGCCGCACAGGCCAATGTGAGTGAGCAAGATCAGGTTATGACTGACTTGGTCGATGAGCTTATGTCTCTGCGTACTCGAGATCAAGCGAGCCGCGACCTTGATCGGGCTCTGGTCGATGACACGTTCCTGCCTGCTCGCGCAGAGAAAAACCGCCTGTTTGAAGAAGCTGCAGATTCAGGAGTTGAAGTAGGTACCGATGCTACCCGGGACGCTGCAACCGCTGAGAAAGAACGTTTGTCTCGGTCCAATCCCGCTCTTCGCGACCAGCAATCACAGTCTGTGGCCGATGCTTTCTCTGAGTCCGATGGACCCCGTGGATTAGCTGATGTCCTAGAGGACCGGAGAGGCCTTAAAAACGTCGAGAATACCGCTCGATCGCAAGGAAACTTCGGCCAGGCGGACACTGCCAGATCAGTGAGAAAAGGCATAGATACGGATGTTGAGGCTGCCGCACAAAGCGGCGCACCTGGTACCGAAGCATTAGCTGCGGCCGATGCAAACTTCAAAGAGAACTTCGCACCCTATTTCCGGGACGGTACTGTATCACCTCAGTTCTTCAAAAGTCTCGATCGCGACCCTACTAGGGGCTCTACGCCTCCGGAAGCCACTGCTGAGAAGTTCCTGCGAGCAGGCAGTTCTAGTAAAGCTGCGGCCGAAGATGTGGCCCAGATCTTGTCCATCTCGCCCAGCAGGGAAGAAGGCATTGCGGCTGCAACTGAATACGCTCTTGCCGATGCGGTTGGCAAAGGTGTCGTGCAGAACGGTAAGGTCAACGAGAACGCTCTGGCCAAATACATGTCGCAGCGTGAGGGCATGTTTGAGGCTCTTCCGGAAGTCAAAGGTCGCTTCGACCAACTACTGGCCGATGTTCGCGACGGCAACGCCAAAAGTAATGAACTAGGAGAGAAACTTACCGCTGCCCTAGAAGATGCGAAGCTGACAGAACGTGACGTCAACAAGGGCGTGACAAAGCTCATATCCGACAGCGATCCCAGCAAAGCGGTCACAGGCGTCCTCAACCGGCCTGATCCAGTAGCAGCTATGAAAGAGGCTACTGAGGCCCTTAAAGGTGATAAGCGGGCGCTGAGAGGCTGGAAAGCAGCCGTTGCGGACCATTTCACCGACAAAGTGACGACCGCCAGCAAGGCTGCTGTATCTGACGGCAACGACACGATCTCGCTGCCTGCCATTTCTCGCGAATTCAAGAAGAACCGCGAAGCATTGGCGGAGGTGTTCACACCAGACGACATGAACGCGCTCCAGCAAATCGAGAAGCGGCTTGAGGTTATGTCCAAGCGCGGCTCTCAGGCCTCTACAGGTTCGGCCACCGCTGAGAACTTCGGAGGCCTGCGCGGCGTCCTACGTGATTTGGCCGGACCAGCTGGTTTGGTCACAATGGTGTCTCGCGGCGCTCTCATGGCAGGTTCGGTAGAACGCCGGATCAAAGCTGTGGCTGATCAATTTCCGGACGCCAATGCGGCCGCTGTGAAACTCATCAATCAAGCGCAATTTGACCCGGCGCTCGCCAAGCATCTTTTGGATTTCCCGACGAAAGACGAGCAGGTCTACACGTGGACCCGGAAGCTCAACCAAATGATCGTTGCAGGCGAATTGGCCGATCAGGAGGAAGAGGAATGATCCCTATATCTCAGGTTAAACCCCTTTTGGACTTTATCGCCAAACCGGAAAGCGGAGGTGACTACAACATCGTTTATGGCGGGATAAAGAACAAACATCGGCCTCCGAAGCTACTCACTAAAATGACGATAGGCGAAGTACTCGATTGGCAAGACAGCATCGACCGTCTCTACCCATCAGAAGCCGCCGGTCGTTACCAGATCATGGAAGACACCTTGCGCGGTCTCTATCACGACGCTGGCCTCACACTAATGCATAGGTTTAGTGAGAAGAACCAAGACCTGCTCGCTCTTCAACTACTAAAGCGGCGCGGACTGAGCCATTTCTTAGCGGGTTTGACGGCGCCGATTAAGTTCGCGCAGTCGTTGTCCAAAGAGTGGGCATCTCTACCGGCAACGATCAAGGACAAGCGCGGCCGGAAGGCAAAAGGGCAAAGCTACTACGCTGGTGATGGTTTGAATCGATCTCACGTAACCATCCCTGAATTCATGGCCGCGATCGATACAGTCAAACAACCTGAAGAGCCGCCTAAACCGGCAAGACGTCCTTGGTGGCGGATATGGGGGAGAGATAGATGATCTGGTGGACGATCAGTTTTCTCCTCGGACTGCCGCAGGAAGAAGGCAAGACCGGCAAACGTGAGGTGGCGACTTGGGTGTTCCTGGCGTGGTGTTACGGCTTCTGGAAGCTTGGCCACTACGAGGCGCAAGGTGTGCCTATGACGCTTACGGCCGACGTGCTCAGGTTAACTCTGCCTTTCGCAGTCGCTGGCCTCGCTGGCGCGTTTGGTATGCATCAAATGCTGAAGGCAGGCTGGAAGCCAGGGGGAGGTGAGTAATGCCGTTTAAAGCATGGGCCTTCGCTGGGGCAGCCGTGGCCATTGTGGCGGCCATCGGCTTCATCCAATTGTCTACTCGAAATAACATTCTTCACAAACTGGAAAGCGAAAGCAACGCGGCCCGGATTGAAAACCGGGAAGAAGCGGAGGAGAGGTTCAATGATATTCAGGATTTGTCTGGCGACGAGTTTATCAATGCTATTGATGGGCTGCCCGGGGCCGATAGCGTCGACTGAGCCACTGGCTAAAGACGTTAATAGGAACCTTCCGCCGATCAAAGAGAAGACAAGACAGGCTCTGAAAGAGGACCGTCCGTTTGGTGAATGGGTCATATACCAAGCAGGGCTGTGCGAGCAGTACGGATGTATCTAGAGGATCAGAAGGTGCGAAACACACTAACAACTACAGCTGGGAGCCTCGGCTTCACATTCCCGGTTTGGGCCGACATGATGGTTCAGGGGTGGCAGGTAACGATCGCCATTTTAGGTGGTTTGGTACTTGCGGCCACGCTCTATAATAAGATCCTAGAGATACGTCAAAGGCGGCGTGATCTCGCACGCAGCCGTCTTGCAGATCGTGATTAGCGTCGAAAGAATCAGTTTCGCGTATTCTCATTTTTAAACTTTTTGGCGCATTCCGCAGCGCAGTATCAACGTGTGCGCGCAGCTCTCAAATTATTTTAGTTTGAATAAAAGAGCCTTACAAATTATTGATTTAATAAGTTATTATGTAATTTTAGCCTTTTATAACAAATTGTGTAACATTAAGTTTTTAGCATCGAGTTGTTGATCGAATCTATCGAACCGACTATTTACGATACTATCGACAACCAAAAGAAACGAAGACATGAACCCTACACCGGAATCAGCACGATACCATTTATCTAAAAGACTTAAACAAGAGCTCGAATTGCGCAATTGGACCCAAGCCGAATTGGCTCGACGCGCCTCCCAGCATTTACCTGGAGGAGACATTTCGAGAGACAATATTTCGAACTACATCAGAGAAAAAGTGCTCCCAGGACCGGCGTTCCTAGTCGCCATAGCAAAAGCACTAGGAACGACCAAAGAAGATCTTGTCCCAGATTACGACAGTGCCCGATCAAAAGTGTTCGCTCACGCCCCGCCAACGGATGTAAAAGACGCGGGAAACAACAATGCGTTTTTACGGATCAACCGACAGCTCCCGTGGCCAGTCGTGGTGGACATCCTCGCTTTGATCAATAAATCAGACGAAAAAGAGCGCAATAGCGATGGCGGAGCGTAAGAGATGCCTCGGCCAAAAAGAGAAGTCCCATGGCTCGACCGCCACAAAAGCACCGGACGATACTACGTGCATTGGTATGACGAAAACACAGGGCGGACTGAGCGCCTATCGCTTCGCACAGCAGATGCGGATGAAGCGCAGGATCGTTATGTCGAGTTCATCCGAGAGGGACGCTCTATATTACGCAGTCCGTCGCATGCTGGAGTGACCGTCACGGAGGTGATGGACTGGTATTTGCGCGATCACGCCGGTATCGACCCTTACACGGGTGATATCGTGCCGGGCGTCGACGGTGTCGCAGATAAGTACCGCGTCAACCGAGCGGCCGAAGTCATAAAGATGTTTTGGGAAGACACACCTGTTGAATCCATTAATGTCCCGGAGAGCCGCAGATACCGCGCTTGGAGGGAGAACAACGGTTGCGCGCCCTCTACAGCCCGGCGAGAGCTCAACGCGCTCATAGCCGCCTGTAACCACGCCATAAAGTGGGACAGGCTCACGCCAGACAAACTGCCTCGAGTAGAACTCCCACCGCACTCTCCGGTCTCTGAGGCGAAGTATCTTACCAAAGAAGAGACCAAAGCGGTCATCTTAGCGGCCAGAGAAGCGGACGAAGCCGACCCACGCCTTCGGGCATTCACGGTGCTTGCATACCTCGCAGGCGCCCGCAGACGCAGTATAGAGCGGCTTACACGGCCACAGGTGCGGTTTGATCAAGGAAGACTGCATCTCACACCAGACGGTGCGAAGCGGACAAAAAAGCGGGCACCAGTGACGCCGATTAATGAGGACATGGCTGCTGAGTTGCGTCGCCTTATAGTCTGGAGCAACAGCGAGTACCTGTTCGGATCCGCAGGATATGACGTCCGAAAGAAATTCACAAAGCTTGTCGTCAGCTGCGGTATCGAGCGAGAACGGGCAATGCCGCATATATTGCGACATTCCCGCGCCACGCACATGCTGCAGGATGGCGAGTCCTTATGGGACGTGGCTAAGCTCCTCGGCGACACCGTCGAAACGATCGAACGGGTGTACGGCCATCACTGCCCGGATCACATGGGCGGCAAGAGGACATTCTCTAGTCTATCAAATGTCCTCGGGTAGATTGCCGGTCCCGCGCGTAAATCTCATCCAAAATTTCCGAAGCCGTCTTGCCCCCATCTGACAATCCGGCTTCCGTAAAAGCCTCTTTGGCCTCCGGATGATCTTCGAAAATGCGATCCACCACGGACTGAAGTTCCGCCAGAAACTCGGGCGTGATACTCTTCGGAGGCCGATCATCGATGCATTTTTCGCAGATCATGGCGTCTCTGATTACGACCAGAGAGCAGATTGCCTTGGTGACATGCGATAACCCTGAGTCCGGGTCGATGTCTTCACCTTCCCACCACTTGATGAGGTGCCGCTTGGCGGCGTCATAGTAGACCGAAGCGCGCACGCCCGAAACCCGGTAGTTGTGGCGCCCGTATTTACGAGCGCCTTCGAGCATTCCGACCCCAATCTCCATCAAGACCGGGCCAGAAACTGTTGACATAGGAGGTTTTTTCGTGCCGACCGCGTCTTTCGGGTTAGTGTCCTTTGACGACATTAATCAGCTCCTTTACTTCGTCGAGCACATCTATAAGGGCCGCTTTCATTCGGATTTTGCGCAGCATGTCCTGCCATGGTTTGGATCGCCCCGACCCATGCGCAAGCGCCCAGAGCCAGCTATCCAGCCGATCACAAATCTCGATTAAATCGAGCTCGTCTTCTGTCAGCTGTGGGTCCGGACCCCAGACACGGCAACGCTCTTGGTTCTCTACATCGCGGGAAACAAGAGCCAACTCGGGATATTTCCGCTTGGCCGGGTAGGGCGTATCACCCGACATGCGCTCGCCGTCATCATGGATGAGCGCGTAGCGCAGCGCTTCGGCCGAAACATCCGGTTTAAGCATTATCATCATGCGGGCAACCCGGCCGTAGTGGCCGTCGAGGAAGTCGTTCGTGTGCGACAGGTTGACTTGGTTATGCCAGCGGCGAATGCGGCCTGTCTGCCAGGTGTAGAAAAGGTCTTTAATCATAGCGGCTCCTCCCCACAGCGATCGTGTTCAATCGCTTTGTCAGGATCGGCTGTGCGCCAATCCGGCCAGGTTCGAGCCTCGTTGCGTTTCTGTTTTTCTCGGATCATACGGCACGCGAGTTCAGCAGTTATTTCTGGGTCCCGGCGTCCACTCCCGGTTTCGAAGGATAACCGACGAGTCAGGCCGTCCAAGCCCAGTATTACGATGTCAACCCACTCCCGCGCGCTACCGTTCGCGTCGAGCATTTCACATATCTCTTTGCGTAAATGGTCAGCGACGCCTTCCCGGCGTTCCCCGGGGCCAAACGTAGCGTGGCTGAACGCCATCTGGCGCAGCAAATGCTGTCTCAGATCCATGACAGTAACTTCCTTTCTTGCGCGTTACGCGCAGTTTGCGTGTATGATTTGTCGATTCACATATTCCGACACTGTTTTCAGCCTTGAAGTGCTTGTTTAGAATCAGCTAGTTAGGGGGAGTGCACCCATAGCTCAGCTGGATAGAGCGCTGCCCTCCGAAGGCAGAGGCCAGAGGTTCGAATCCTCTTGGGTCCGCCAAATCAATTAATTCTGGGAATTTGTTACCGAGATTTGATTTGCCGGACCAGAACAAGATTCAAGATCGCGAAAGGGTTTGTGATCGCTTGAACCGCAGCACATCGACTGATCTTTGCTACTCAAAGCGAGGATGGCGCCTTGGTCTCAACCTTCAATCTCAGCGTACCAATTTGATGCAGAAGCAATAAGAGCTTGCTGTGAATTGCTACCTGTCTTTCGATAGATATTGTTTCTGTGCGTATCGACAGTGCGAACTGATATGTTCAGAGAGTTAGCAATCTGTTTTGTTTTCTCGCCCCGAACGCAGGCATCGAGCACTTCCATTTCTCGCGGCGACAGGCCGAATGGATTTCCACTTCGTCCTATGTTGCGTCTTGATTTTACAAAGTTGCTTGTGAATTTTACGGGTAACTGTGAATACCCCGACAAAGCTGCAGAAACAGCGTTTACGAAGTCCTGTCCTTTTGCCTGTTTTAGCATGAATCCGATTGCGCCTTTCGAGAACACGTTGAGCGCAACCTGAAAATCTGGTTTCGGCGATAGAACGATGACTTTCGCATCAGGACAGCTTTTCTTTATGCAGCTTAAGGTCTCTAACCCTGATGGTCGCTCCAGCGATAAATCCAGCAACACAACTTCCGGTTTAATTGATCTGGCAAGCCGAATAGCTCCGTAACCGTCGCCGACGGTCTCGACCTTGTCAAAATCACAACAGTCTTCAATTTGTCTAGCGATGACCTCACGAATGATTTCGTGACTCTCGGCTATCACAATAGTGTTTTTGTTTTCCATGAATCGCGCCACACCCTTATTTCTAATCCAGTTTATGGGCCGGCTTAGTTTCGTGCATATATCGAATGGGGTACGCGTGTCTGCTTTTAATCAATCATGGCAAAACTTCGCCAATAAATTTGCTCTATAAGCGCGTAGAATCGCTTGAATGCAAATTCAACCAATAATTGAATTACCGGATTCAGCGGAATTTACCGGGCGCATTGTCAATCACTTTGGCTATGAAATAGCCGTAAATAATTTTGATCGTCCTCGATAAGTTCCTTGGCGGCTTGATGTAGAGACAATTCGACGGCATCGATTATCAAGATCCGTTCGTAAAACAAGCTTACGTATTCTGAAACGTCGCCAAAAACGGGTCGTCTAAGGAAAGAGATGAACTTATTCTCGAATCCGGTCAAAACATTTACACCGTTTCGTACCGCAGCATCTTCGATTTCACTTGCGACATACCGCAGGACTTCGTCGACTAATGACTCTGGTGTAATATCTGCGGAAACCAGCAGAACTCTCTCCCCGTTAGCGGTTTCAATGAGTTGAATGCTTTGTCCGTCTTCAAGCCGAAACCAGTGAGTATGGCCGTCCTCAGTGACGTACCTTTGATGAAAGCCGTTACGAACAACTGCAACTTGAATATCGAAAGCATCGCCCTCAGTTACGTCGTCAAGTGTTTCGTCGATCGCAACTTGTTCTCTGTCGCTGCGGCTTGCTTCTGTCTCACCGTCAATTTGCGTTCCAACAGTTTCTTTGGTCTCCGCATCTTCTAACTGCTCATCGATGCTATCAATAACTTCGATGGTGAAGTCCTCAATTAGTTCTTCCGTTTGAGCAGGGTCGCTGTCGAAGTCAGGGATTGATCCGTTCGATGTATTTAAGATCACATTTTCTGAAGTTTCGTCTGTCTGCGCTTCCGGAAATGCGGTTGAGTCTAAACCAAGCGCATTTGATAGCAGATCCAAACCCGGACCTTCCACGTTCGTATCATCATGTTCGGTGATTGAGTTGGGTTGCGCTGAAATCGTGGTCATACTGTTTCCTCTCAAAATAAGAGGACGACATTTGCCACTTCGATTCAATTGCGGAACCTACGTAGAATCTCTACGTGGCAAAAAGTGGTCGAGTGCATTTCGTCCGTGATATCGCCAGTACTCGAAACGATTTAACCAAACATTCGCTTTAGCGCCTCTATGAACTCTGGATAAAAGTCTTGTTTAAGAGGGTCTCCTGGCGATGATCTTGTGTGTCCCTCAACGAGTTTTCGATCCTCTGTTTCGGGACATCCGCTTGCCATGATTTGCGATCGCATTTGCGCCGTCGTCTCCGCAGTGGCGGCCTTGGCGGTTATGCGCGGTATCGGAGCTTCTTGGGGGTGGAAACGTACAACGATACATTGTTCAGCGAAAAACAAACACATATTGCCCTTGTCAACGCCCACCACATCGGCAGAGTTCAGCATTTCCTTGCGCAGACGCTTTCGTTCTTGGCGTACTTCCCGAGTGCCAAATTGCTCGCTTTGCTCTTGTTTCACCTCGGAGTTCGTCATCTTTTGTTCGTGTAAAAATAGTTGTTTCTGAACAAGAATATCCATTCCGACTGAGATGATCAGTACAAAGAATGCTACGATCACAAGAAATAGACCGAGTAAAACCGCAATTTGAACGACGCAAGATGCGCCGCATAAATCTGCCCGAAACAGGGACGCTACAAAGCTCAATAGAACCAGAATCGCGCAAAGTAGCCAAATCCCAACACGGATGAATGATTGCGACATCTCAATCCAGCCACGGCGTCCAAAAACACGCTTCAGACCAGTTACAATCCCGACCCGGCTCAATGTTGGAGCGACCGGTTTCATCGAGAAAACGATCCCTCCGTTGAGCAATATGGATGTCATTATTGATGTGATTGAAAACAGCAAAACAAAAGGTAAAACTAAAAGAACCGTCAGCCCTCCAATCTCTGGGACTGCTAAGTTCAAGGCATCATGGAATTCGAGAGAGATGCTTTGACTTGCAGATTTGAACATCTTTTCAAGTTGGGTCAGAACAAAGGGAATGACCCCCGCGAAAACGGCTACACCAATCGCGGAAGATAATAAGCCCGACGACTCTCCACTTTGAGCTATGTTCCCTTCACGTCTCTGCTTTTGCAGTTTGCGAGGAGACGCCTTTTGTGTTTTGGCTTCTGTTTCGCTCATTGGAAAAGTTGCTTTAAGACATCAAAGCCCAAAATAGCTTCTGGTGTGTATGTCTCGGCAACCCTCACCATGAGCAAGGCAGTTAGAGGTAAAGTGGCAATGGTGATGAGGTTCTTTATCAAAAAAGAGGAGTCAAACAGTCCAAATCGTCGTGCGAGTTTCGCCGAAATCATCAGGATGAACTCAGCGCTCATAAGTAAAATTAGCAATGGTGCGCATATCACAACAGCAAGTTCTAGACTGGCCTGAATACCGTTAATCACTAGCTGCAGGCTTGAGCTGGAAAGCTGCGGAAACGTCAGATCAATTGGCCAAATGTCATAAGTTTCGTAGAGAGTTTCGATCAGTCTCCATAGCCCACCTAAGGCGAAAAAAACGTAAAAACCGATGATCAGATACAGTAGCGAAAAAGTCTGCAAAGGATTTTTGTCTGGATCAAACAACCCACTATCAGCTTCGCCGCGATATGCGTCTGTTACGGCGCCTGCATATTGCATTGCACGAAACGGAAAAGAGGCTAAAAATCCGAAGCCCAAACCAATAATGAACTCTTTAGGAACTGCTAGAAAAAGCTCAAATGAGTTTGCGGTTTGCGTGAAGGTTGCGATGTTTTCCATGTTGATCACGAGCACCGGCAGAGAAAACGCCGCAGAGATCGCTGTTCTTAACAGGATCGATGGCCCCATCGCCCAGGAAAATGCAAAAAAGCCCCAGGTTAAGCCAAAGCAACGCACCATACTGTAGAGCATGACGAAGTAAAAATTTTCAAACCCGTCTTCGAGGATCGATAGAAACGCGGCCTGATCCATCGCTAGTGAGTTATTTCGCCAAAGTCAGAGAAAATTGCCGTGGTTGTCGTGATGAGGGGCGCAACCAGAGCTCCTCCAAAAGACAACAAAACCACGGCGATCGCCGTTATCTTCAAAGTCTGGCTTAAAGTTTGGTCTTGGATTTGTGTAATGGCCTGAAAGAACGAAACCAAAAGGCCGAACGTGGTCGCTACTGCGAGAGGAATTCCGGCCAAAATAATCGTGTTGATCATAAAGGTCACCAGATAACCACCAAGCGGAATTTCCGACATGCTTTACGCTCCTCCGTAAGTTAAAACCAAGCCCTGGACCATTTGTGCCCAACCATTCACGAACACGAAAACCAACAGTTTAAACGGGACCGAAATGATGTTCGGCTGCACCATTTGCATGCCCAAAGCCATCAAAATTCCCGTGACGGCCAAATCAATTGCAACGAATGGCAGATACAGGAGGAACCCGATCTCAAATGCTTCGGTAAGTTCCGTAATCATGAAACTGGGGACCTGGATGATGAAATCGTCTGCGGTTCCGCTCAGACCCGACCCGCGCCACATCTCATTTGTAACCGATACAAAGAAATCGAGTTGAGTTGGGTCTGTGTTCTTCAAAATGAATGCCTGAAATGGCGCTATACCAAGGTGCCAAAGCTCCAGGAGTGCTTGCGGTGTAGTCACAGTGACTGGCGACTCAAGAATGGCTGTAGCAGAGGCAGAAATAACTGGCATTGATATGAACGTGGCCAAGAACAGCGATAGTGCCATGACAACCATGTTTGACGGTACTTGCTGCAACCCTAATGCGTTACGGACGATCAGGAAAACGACCGACAACTTGACGTAGGCCGTAAGCGTCAGCACCGCGATTATAAAGAACGAACCAATTAGGCCGATTATGACGGGCGTCGATACTTCCATTTTCAATCTGCGAAGCTATCGACCTGTATGCCAACCCGATCCTCAACACGCACCAGGTGCCCGTTGGCAAACCGTTTGCCGTTTGCGAATAGAGTGACGTTCTCTGGCGTCTTGTTCTGGAACGGTATCACCGCTCCCTCACCAAGTTTGTTCAGTTCCGCCATTGAGAATTCAGCACGATCAAACTCTGCCGTAATCAAAACGGGCATCTGATCCAAATTTGCGCGATTGCCTTCGGCCATATATTTTGTCTCCATCTGATAATTGCTCCTGGCCAAGTGCCAGTTTTGATACCCACTGGTGATGTGCCAGTTCTCGCCATCGTGCATGACAGGGACCGCCATTCTTTCATTGATGACGAGCAAGGCTTCGTCGTGATGCAGCCAGTCGTCACAAAGAAGAAAAATGTCGCCCAACTTGTAAGTCGCCAACTCTGTGGGAGATGTAACGAAAGGAAAACTATGCAGGCTCGCGCAACAGGGTATCCGGGAACCATGATCAGAGATCGGTTTGGAACATAGGGCTATCATCATGTCCAATGCCAAGCTTTGGACATCGCTGTCTTGAACAAAAAGATGAATAACCTCTCCCAGATGCTCGGTCGGATTACATTCGAAACAGATAAACGTTTCCGGTGTCACCTCCTGTTCGACATGCGCGAGTTTGGAGATGGACACGTCTTGACCGAGCTCGTCCTCGAACACGTCCAGTGCGTTCGCAAGGAAGTACTCGAGGATCAATCCAAGGGTTTTGGGCTCACTGTCCCATTGAGGTACTGAGTACTTTGTACCAGTAGTCAGGATATCGAAGATGGCCTTTTCGGAGTAAACACTCATTGAGTGAGACCCAATCTCCAGATCAATTCGAAAGTGAACGTTCTTTGGCCCAACGAAGTCTCTTCGCCAAGCCAGATGCCAGTTCTGCTCAAGTATCGCGAAATCAACCTGCGGATCATGTGCGGCGAGTGCATTGAACGCGGTGCATGTTGCATCGCTCAAAACCTGAGGTGACAGGGCAAGACATTCAGTCTTTGATGTATCAGAGGCGTGTGTATCGGAGTCTAGCATTTGGAAAAGTTCTGCAGAGTTGTCTGCGCCTCCTGAAGACTCTCCTCTTCATGAACGCTTTGGACCATCGCATCAGATCTTTCGACCTGAGAGAACAACAGGTTGAGTTTTGTAAATTCTAAGCTCGCCATTTTGTAGGCACTTTGTGCAGCGATCTTGGATCTGCGTTTTTCGTCTTGGGTTTTGATCGCATCAGCGACATTGCCTTGCGCTTTAGCGTCATCCTGGTGCCTCCGCATCAGAGTCAAGTTCAAGTCAGCGAACCGTGCTGAAGGGTCTTTGACTCCTTCGGCAGACTTGAGTGCTTTAACAATGCGTTGCTTGGATCTGTACTCGGTCGCAGCAAGTCGGCTTTTGGCAAGTGTTACTGCGGCGGATGCTTCATCAACGTCTGCGATATTGTTCATCAAGTATAACTTGGCGCGATCCTTGGTTTTTTTGCGAAGGTCACGCAGTTTCCCAATTTTTGTTAAACTTTTCATGATACTAGCTGCCTTAACTTCTCAAGCGTTTGTTCAAAGGATTGAGTTTCGTCAGATTTCTGGCGCAGAAATTCTCGTATCTCACCGATCTTGGAGACTGCTTTATCAGCCAAAGGGTCGCCGCCTGCTTTGTACTCTCCTACTTGCAGCAAGATTTCTATTTCTCGGTATCGCGCCATCAGTGCCCGCACTTCTTCAGAAAGTGCTTGATGATCTGGTGTCGTCACCGAATGCATGACTCGGCTGAGGCTTTGAACGGGATCAATTGCCGGAAATTGCCCAGCTTCTGCTAGGTCCTGGCTCAACACCAGATGACCATCAGTTAACGATTTTGTCTCTTCAGCGATTGGATCATTCTGACCATCCCCCTCAACCAAAATAGAGTAGATTGCTGTCATGGTGCCATTCGCGGAGTTGCCAGCCCTTTCGATTAACTCGGGCAATGCGGAATAGACCGATGCGGGGTAGCCACGTCGCGTGGGTGCCTCTCCAGCAGCCAGACCCACTTCTCTCAAAGCTCGTGCAACGCGTGTCAGGCTATCAATCAAAAGAAGAACAGATGCGCCTTGATCGCGAAAACCTTCAGCCAGGCTTGTAGCGATATGGGCGCTGTTTACCCTTTCCATTGCAGACTTGTCTGAAGTCGCTGCAACTACAACCACCCGACTTCGTTTTTCCTTCGGTAAATGATGTTCAAGGAATTCGCGCACTTCGCGCCCACGTTCTCCGACAATTCCGATGACGATAATGTCGGCATCGCAATGCTTTGTAATCGCCGCAAGGAGGGAGGATTTGCCTGTACCGGGCGCGCCAAAAACTCCAATTCTTTGCCCTTTGCCCAATGTGACAAGGCCATCAATGCATTTTAGTCCTGTATAAAACGCCGCATTAATGATTGGCCGTTTAAGGGCAGGGGGGGCAGGCGATTTTACGAGACGTGTTTCCACGTTCGGCGGCAAGGCAATTCCATCAAGTGGCTGACCCAAACCATCCAAGACACGCCCCAAAATTGCAGTTCCACACGCAACACGCATGGGTTCATTGCTAGGTTGGATGATGTCGCCGATTTGAAAGCCAACAGCATCTCCAAATGGGCTCAACGTCGCTACATCATCACGCAGCGCAATTACCTGACACAGCACGCAGTGTCCTGATGCGGCTTTTGTTACTTTGCATAAATCACCCATTTTCGCGCCGTCAAATGCCGCACGAATTACGGGGCCCTGTACTTCTATAACCCGTCCGTACTTGGGCCGCAGTATCGCGTTTGAAATAGCAAGTTTGATGGATTCGAGCTGGTTTGTTTTCTCTGTAATGCCAACGTCCATTAGATCATGTCCTCGTTCGCGCCAACTAAAGCGCTGCGTAACTCGGACATCTGAGCGCGGACACCGATTTTGCTTAGGCCCCCAGCACCAGAAAGTATCATTTCACCCTGATCTAAAGTGCCGTCACCAATGACCTCGGTGATTGCACTCATTTGTTCTGAACATTGCTCTATCAGCTGCTGCACAGTAGTTTGATCCTCAGGGTGAACAGCGAGTGTTAAGGACCAGCGTTGTTTCGTGGTCTGCAACGCGGTCGTTAAAAGGCGTTGTATCTTTTCGGTCTTTTCAAATGAACCGATTATGCCTTCTGTGGCTGTTAAGACCAGTTGCGATATCCACCCTTTAAGGTCATCAAAATCTGTCTGGATTGCGTTTGATAGGCTCAAAGTCTCGGTACAGACGCGAGCATTGTTCTCTCTTTCAAGACGGCCTATGAGGGACTTTGCTTCTAATCGGGCGTCCTCTTTAGCTTTTTCAATGATTGCCTCAGCTTTGAATTGAGCGGACTTGATCAGGCTTTCTGCTCGCGTATTAGCATCGTCGAGAATGCAACTCGCCTGACATTCGGCATCCAAACGGTCCTTTGAGGCCCTGACCTTTTTGTTGAAAACAGCCTTCGTCATTCGTTGTGCGGAGAACATTGGGCGAACAGAAGTCATAGTTTCACCTCCTGTTCTGACAACGCGGTCAAAACGCTTCGACATAAGATTTTTTTCTGACCGTCTAATGCGCTATCAGATTTCCGATCTGATATAGGGAACTTTAGAAGGATCCGCTTCGCAACGGCAGGTGATAGTGCCTTGGCCCAACACCAAAAGCAGGACATGCCGTCTTGTTCCAATGATATATTTTGTCGATCCAAATCTGGGCCATGCACGATAGCGCGGTCTCGAAATTGCAGTGCGAACTTGATTGAAGCACGCTTAAGATCTGGAAAAAGCTTTTTGACTACGCCGCGGCTCACGAGGTCGGCAAGCGTATTACTGTGCCATGCTGCGCCTATATTTGTGAAAACGTCGTGATGGTTGTTTTCAAGAATAAAGCGCAGCTCGCGCTCACCTGCAAAGCTTCTTACGGGCTCGTCTAACTCTACTTTGTTTTCTTGCAAAATCTGCTGAACAAGACGTTTCTGCACGCGTACATTTCCGAACATGTCCTCACGCAGTTCTGGATCAGTGAGGTCGGTCGACCAGGCGTCATAAAAACGCTTACGCAAGTCGTCCAAGCTTGGGTTCAAGAGTTCGTCAATTGATTTTTGGGCCGTGTCTTTCGCTGGAGACGTCATTTCAACCACCTCAACCCAAGCCTTTGGGACAAGACACGAAAGACCGAAGTAATCATCCAGAAGCAAACAAGACCCAAAAGCCCAACGGGCCACCAAACTTCAAGAAAGGTCCTGTCCGATATAGCAAGAGATGGCTGCATTTCGTCACCCGAATGCGCATTGGCGGCGGACGAGGTGAAACTCTGATGCATTCGTTTAACCGTTGCACCGCCAGCAAGAAAAACGACCACGGCGACTTTGTCATACTCCAAACCTTGAACGCTATTAGCCACCAACGTCTTTATCTTTGGCACAGCACTCTGGGCATCAAACTCTTTTTCATGATGCAAAATGACAGACGCTTTTGAGGGTTCTATGGTTTGATCAAAGCGAGACCGTTCTGGAATGGTAATCGAGACTCGTGCATCTCGAATGCCGTCAATCGACGAAAGATGCTCGGCGAGCTTTTCGTCCAGGGCGTACATATATCTGACACGTTCCTCAAAAGGTGTGCCGACGATGCCTTCAGCGGCAAATATGTCGCCGATGGATTTAAATTTTTTCTTTGGGTACCCCTCAGATTTCAGAATCATCGTTGCCGCGCCGACGTTTTCTGCTTCAATCAATAGGGTGTAACGATCGTCTTTGTCAGAGCTCCGGGTCGCAGAAATACCCGATGCCTCTAGGATCGCGACCATTTCATTGGTCTCCACCTCGGACAGATCGGAATAGAGTACCTCTTTACATCCTGAGACAATCAGTGGGACACACAACAGAACAGTTTTGAGTAATGGATGGCAACTTGGCATCCCACGCGCTCCTAAGACAAATCTTCAATTATCTGGTTGTCTTGAGGTTGCTGATTTCGACGGCGCATAGAATAGTGCGGGCTACGCAAAGACCCGGATATTACGTATTTTTCTCCGTATGTGTACGTGTGTGCATACGCTTACTCTAAAATGGCTAATCTGCGGTCCACCATAAACACCTCGTTTTCGAACCGTATTTGAAACGAGGGTTTGTCTGACCCTACATAATCAAACTCACTTGCAAGGCTTTGCAAACTTGGTCCACCGATCAGTGTGGAAACTTCCTCAGCAGATGTACTTAAAGGAATAGAAAGTCCTGCTGCTCGTGCTTGCTCCAAAAGGCTGACCGCTCCGATGCGCTGTGTCACAAGAATAGTTTGCCTTAGACCCAAATCGACGCTCACAAGGGCCAGGTTCCAATTGCCGAAGGGTATGAGCGCCGCCAAAACACCGTCCTCCAATGTATTCTGATCCGTGAACGCGATCATGTCTTCCGGCGCGCTTACAGCGCCGTAAACCGTCAACGGAGTTTCGTGGTGTGCGTCCTGTTGCAGCAGACCAGTTTCTTTAACTTCAACCAGAAAATCCGATGTATCGTTTAGTGCAATGGTGTCGAGTGCATTGACTTCCTCGGCCCCCATTAGTTCAGCAAGGCTCAGCAGATTTATTGGGTCGGCAAGGAAATCTAGAAGGCCTTGATTGAAAACCTTCTCTGACCTTTTGATATCATCGACTGAAGCTCTATCAATTGAGGTTCGTTTCACGGTATAAAAAGAGCCTGCAAGAAGCTCCCCCACTCTTATTTTCAGGTCGGCTTCTCCCGCGATCGTTTCGTCTATGCTGATGTTGTGGAACAGAAGAAAATCGTTTCCTATTCCAAGTCCGTTATCGGAAGCCGACACTTGAAAAACCCTTGAAATTCGAATTGTGAGAGAAATTTATAACGCCGACAAAGAATAAAGATATGCGTGTAGACTACGTTTAATCTACGTGGAATTGCGCAGGGTGGCCCCCTCAAACAAGAAGTAAAGGTCGTCCAAGTTGCGGCAGTCAGTTTTTCTGTAGATGCTGCTGCGATGCGTCTCTACGGTGCGAACGCTTATGTCCAACTGATCCGCGATCTGTTGAGCGTTGTCGTAGTGTTTGCAGGCGAAGAGTACTTGAAGTTCACGGGGCGACAAACCGTACATGTTCCCGGTTCTCGACATTTTGCGATGTGTTTCGCGAAAATCATCGATGTATTCCGACGGGATAAATGCATAGCCGTTTGCAACGGCTTTGACTGCGCGAATGTAGTCTTCACCGCGCGCTTGTTTTGAGAGATACCCAGTGGCCCCATAGGTCAGTGACAAGTGCATGTCGAACTTTCTGACATTTGAAGACAGCGCAATGACTTCGAGATCGTTGTTTGGTAACAGTAAATTTTCAAAGAAATCTGACGTACTATGCTTTGATATCTTTAGATCAAGCAACAGAACATCGGCTTGGGTGGCGGCCAGAACAGAGAATACGTCTTCTCTGTTAGCAGCCTCACCGACAACGACAATCCCCTGATCAGAATTTAACACAGACACGAGCCCTTCGCGTACAATCGCAAATTCATCAGCGATCACAGTTTTTACGACCCTACGGTCCTGATTTGCGAGCAAATGGGTCAACGAAACCGATACGGATTGTTAAAGGTGATCTCATTAGATTTTGAAACAGCTCGTTTTTTTCGTGCGCGCTCTTCGACGGTTTCTTCTAGATCTGAAGGCTTTCTGGTGTGTGGTACAGTAGGGAAGTTCCTAAGCCCGCTTGAAATCAGATTTCTGCGTAGCAAAGTAAGAAACTCGCCCTTCATTTGTCGCGCCAGTATGTCGAGCCGGTTCCATTCACCAAGACGGGCACGAGTTTCGTCGATGCTGTGAAACTCGGATTCTTCTGAGATGGTAAGATCGCGCTCATTTATCTCCATTTCTTCATGCCTCCATGATCTGCGATTGCCCTCTGTTCAACATCACTTGTCTTGCTTCTTCGTTCTGCCCCAGCAATGCCAGAGCGCGAGCTTTGAGGTAGATATCGTTAGCGCTCAATGGCTCTGGAGAAATTTCCTTCTCCAATCGATCAATAGTTTGAAGCGCCAGATCTGCGTTTTTCTGTTTCAGGTATACGTCACTCAACAGCTTTAAAGTCGCTATGTTGTGCCTTTCAATCCAATCAGAAAGTTGCAGAATGGATTGTGCCGACTCGTACATTCCAAACATCATGTGAACCGAAGCAATAGAGTTTAGCAGTTCTGTATCTTCTGTAGATGTGAAACTGTCTGCCATG
This sequence comes from Pseudomonadota bacterium, assembly GCA_039180185.1. Lineage (GTDB taxonomy): Bacteria > Pseudomonadota > Alphaproteobacteria > Rhodobacterales > Rhodobacteraceae > Roseovarius. The sequence goes on from JBCDDS010000007.1 coordinate 35,107, forward strand.
CGCCTATAGCCCCGCTTGAGACATCGATTTTGCTTGATAGATATGTTCGAACATGCGTGATACACGTTCTATCGCCGCCAACCCCTTGCGCGCACCTAGATCGTTCGATGCTTCGACTTCGTCTTGCAATTTCAGAACCAACGTCACGATTTGAAAAGCGATTTCCGACGTCTCTTTGGCGAGAACGGGTTTCATCTGAATCTGATGAATACTTATGTCTTCGAGGTCTTGTTTCTGCGTGTCGTGCAACTTGAGTTTAGGAGGGCGCCTCTCAAGGCTGCGATGGGCAATCACTGCCATCTTCTGCAAAAGATCAAGCGGCACCTTGTCTGCGGTCAGGCCTTGGGTTTCGAGATGAGTATCAAGTGGATTGATCTCGATACTTGGCTCAACGCTGGAGTCGACCTTGGGCATAACGACTGCCTAAAACGAGATGGCGAACTTTTCGCCATCCCGCTCCAAAACCATGCCCGAATTTGAAATTTTTTCTAAGACCCAGCCGTCCTTGACGGATTCGCCGATACCAATTTTGCGACCGTCAGCGAACATGATGCCTTGAGGGTCTGACAGGCGAATTGAAGCGACAGGCGGCAATTCGGTTAAACCATTGTCAGTTTTGACTTTGGAGACCAACAATTGCTTCGAGGATTGACCATCATACCAGTACAGAATGTCGAGCCATTGAACCATTCTGGTCTCTGAAAGAATACCTTCTGCCACCAACCCGCCACCAATTTCCTTTATGGAAACGAAATCGTTGAGTGCCGCAGAGGTTAACCTTGCTTCGAGCTGTTTTTTCGACACTTTTTCAATTTTTTCGTGATGAGCAGCAGGCGGAATTTTATCGGATAATTCCGTGACGAACTCCTGTGTCACCACACCGTTGCTGGCGACCGATGTGGGCACACTAACCGGCAGCAACAACAAAATGAAAAGGCAACAGAACAAAGCGAACCTGGATAAAAATCCTCGCACGGGCGAGGGCGTTTTTGCTGCGTGCCCCGCGTTTGTTTTTAAAGTTAGCTGAATGTCTCCCAGGATTAGGGTTTGCGGCAGGGTTTCAAATGGGCTGTGCGAACCTGCGGAAATCTCTGTTTCGCAGAATACGACCTTGCCTTGCTGCGCTGAAACTGCGGCGACATCACCAAAAATAGAACGTTTGAATCTCAAGACCGCATGTTGGCGAGCCACTGTATCATCGAGTAACACCAGATCATCATCGTCGTCGCTGCCAACTGTAACTGTTTCACTTTCGAATTGGACATCCAAACCATGCTGAAGGCCGGAGCCAATCGAAATAGTGATCGCAGGTCCAACAACTGAAGGAACGAGCTTCTTAAGAGTCCTTCGTATCCTTGAAGCTAAATTCGCTTGGCTGGCGTCAAGAAGCGTCATTGCGTTAACCTCCTTTGACCAGTGAGGTGATATCTTTTGACATACGTATGGCCATGCCCCACGCGACATGCATCATGACAGTTTTATAGACCATGCGCGTATGCGTCTCTTCGATGACGCCCATCATATCTTCTGGCATGCCCGCCTTCGTATTTTCCGCTGAGGCTGCATCCGTTGGGCCATTGATTGCAGCGCGTTCAATGCCGCTTTCCGCAGTTTCCTGGAATTTGTTATCATCACCAATTTTTGAGTATCCAACGGCTACGTCGTCAGATCCGCCGCTGGTTGTAAGATACATGTCCTGAATGAAATTGCTCACATCAACCGTGTTCGGTATCGGATTCGTTCCTTTGTCCGAGTAGATGGACGTTAGATCTTCCATTTGGACGGTTGGCATTTGGGACGTACCAGCTCCCACGGCCTGGACTTCTGAGAGTTCATTGGTATCCGACATTCTAGGATTTCTCTTTCTTGAATTGACTTGGGAACTTACTCGAGCACGAGTTCTTCTAGGTATTCTGAGCCTGACCTTAAAACAGTCGGAATGACCAAACCTGCAAGCGCTGCAAGTAGGATGTCTTGTGCCGAGAAAGCCTGCTCGTTCAGAGAGTTATCTACTTCATCGGTTGGCGTTACTTCATCGGTTGGCGTTACTGGGTTTGGTCCATCCATGATGTCCTCCATTGGTAATTGATTTGCCTTCTTTGATAGCCACGTTAAGCGAGCAATTGATCGAGGGGAGTCGAGATGAATGCGTAATTCAGTCCGTGATACTTAGTTTACTACGTTGAACCATGGATTGAGTTTTACGTAGGCTGACGTTTGTTGGGGTTATGAGACAAATTTTCATACGCCCCGTTTGCATCCTGGTGTCGTTTTTGATCGCATTCGAACCGACAGCGGCTTTTCCAAAAAACCTGCATGAAAATCGGTTTGGGTTTTCGCAGGACGGCACGCTGCAAATAATTGTGATGAAACAACCCATTCGCAATATTTTAAACGAGGTCGCGCGGGAGGCTGGACTACGCGTCAGCCTGACAAATGAAGTGCGCGGTTCCGTAAAGCACATGCATATCAGCGGGACTTTTGAAGATGTCATGGAGAACCTTGCCAAGGAAAACCACTTCGAATGGTTTATCTATATCGATACTCTCTTCATCTCGATGCAAGATGCGCAGGAAACGCATGTCTTCAAATTGGAAAAGCATGACGCAGAGGGAGTTTTGGCTCTCTTACACTCAGAGATTCCTAGCCTGAACCGTTTCAACCTGCGCGCCGTTAAATCTACAAATTCAATTTCACTTACGGGGCCGGTCGAGTTGATTGAAATCATCAATACTATTGCGTCCTCAATTTCCAACAAACAGGAACCCCGTCACGAACCAAAAACCGTGAAGGTTCGCCGTGGAACAGAAGAAGCAATCGTCATCGTGGAATGAATACGAGTTACTTAAAATTCTACGTTCTGATCGGGGAAAATTACGCAAGTGAAATGAGCGATATCGGCATCAAGATTTTTCAGACTGAAACCAGAGAGTTACCTCTCTTATCAAATTAAATAGCAACTGAAAGGTCGAATCATGAATGAAGTTCCTGCAGCAATTCCAGACGCAAATCCAGCAACGGGTGTAGACACACCTGAACTGGAAGCCGCGGCCGCCGCAGTGGCTGCCGCAGTCGTTGCGAAACAGTTGGAAATCTCGCTAGCGCTCGTTGAAGAGCAGGCGATCAAGAGTAAAGCCGGCCAAGTTCTCAGCCCGCAATAATATCAATTGGCGTCGGCGCGTCTGTGTGCCGGCGCCAGAAAGACCATCAATATGATCAGAAAAGACCTTGTACTTGTAACGCTCTTAATCGTCATCCTTACGCTGATGGTGGTTCCACTATCTCAGGCGATTATCGACGTTCTGATCGCAGTGAATATGAGTTTGGCCGTCCTTTTATTGATGGTTGCAATCTATCTAAAGCATCCCTCAGACTTTTCGACTTTTCCGTCCGTTATTCTACTAGGGACAGCGTTTCGACTGGCGCTTTCAATAGGCACAACTCGGCTCATTCTCAGCGAAGCAGATGCTGGCAAAATAATCGAAACCTTTGGCGACTTTGTGGTTGGAGGGTCGATTGCCATTGGTCTAGTTATTTTTCTGATCATAACCGTTGTTCAGTTTTTGGTTGTGACAAAGGGCGCCGAACGCGTGGCAGAGGTCGGCGCAAGATTTGCACTTGACGCAATGCCTGGCAAACAAATGGCCATTGATGCGGATGTTCGTGCCGGCACACTTGATCAAGAAGAAGCCGCGCGGCGTCGCAAGCGGTTAGATAAAGACAGCCAGTTCTTCGGTGCAATGGATGGCGCAATGAAGTTCGTCAAAGGCGACGCCATCGCTGGATTAGTGATCATTGTGATCAACTTGATTGGTGGCATCGCGGTCGGAGTGACTTTGCACGAGCTTTCATTCTCAGGCGCTGTTGCAGTTTACTCCTTGCTTACTATCGGCGATGGGCTTGTGGCGCAAATTCCGGCTCTACTTATGTCTTTGTGTGCTGGCGTGATCGTCACGCGGGTTGCAAATAACGACAACGATGATCTGGGATCTGATATCTCGCGCGAACTTATTTCTGATCAACGCGTGCCTGCAGTCGCCGCAATCGTTGTGTTTGGTATGGGGCTTATCCCCGGATTTCCGTTTGCGGTTTTTGCCAGCTCTGCTGCCTTGCTTCTGATCATGTCACACTTTTTACGCCGTTCCATGCGGCTGAAATTTGAAGCTGAAGAACGTGATTCCGAGGCACAGAAAGAGGCAAAAGTCGAGGAAGATAACGCAAAGGTCCAGCAAGCCCGATCGAGACAAAGGTTCCGTGTGCTGTTGGGGCCAGAGCTGGCGGCGCGTTTGTCGATAGAAGAATTGACTGCGCATATCGGCGCCAACTTCAATCATCTTCGCGCGGTGCGCGGGGTCGAATTCCCAACCCCAAACGTGTTTGTCGAGACGACCACGAAAAAGAATGAAATGGTAATTGAACTTGATGAAGTGCCAATACAACGCAGAAGCATTCCGCTCGATTTCAACTTGGTTGCCGGTGGTGCTGAAATAGCGCCGCTTCTAGAAGCGAAAGTTGAGGAATACATGGATGCAGAATGGCCGGAAACCGAGGCATTCTGGATAAAGTCAGACCTTGAAGACCGGGTAAAGGAAATAGGTCTGGAGATACTCCCGCTAGAGCAAAAGTTGGCCGAGCTGATTTTTCGAGTGTACGAGCAAAACCTCGGTGTCTTGTTTTCTAAGGGCGAATTTGATGCACTCGCTGCGTTGTCACTGAAGATTGATCCAAATGCATGGCAAGAGCATGAGGCAAAACTGACTAAGCCGGTTCTGTTCCAAGTTTTACGGTATTTAGTTGAAGACGGTGTTCCGCTTCGGCCAATTCAACTACTGCTCGATTCATTGGGTTACTGGCTGCAGGCCAACCCAAATGCTGGCCCCGTTTTGCTTGCCGAATGCATGCGTGGATCTTTGAAAAGACAACTGTGTCACATGATTGCCGGAAAAGAAAATATCTTAGGCGTCGCTATGATTGACCCAAATCTTGAAAAACTGGCGCGACGCGGATTGACTGAGGCCAAGCGCATCGGAAATTTGGATACTTTGGAGGGTTTGATCTTCGAAACGCCGGTCACAGAGAAACTGGTCGGTAAGTTTTTAAGGTTGCAGCAAGCACAACGCGCAAATGAAAACCAATTGGTGATAATCGCGTCAACTGACTTGCGCCGTCGTTTGCGAAATTTTCTGTCCGCAAACAATATTCATTTACCAGTATTGGCACCACACGAGTTATCTCCTGACGTTAAAACATACCCTATTGAATTGATTACATTGGGTGCGGCTCTTTCAACCAGATTGGAACCAAGAGAGACATTGAGTAAAAAACGCGCTTAAATGTAGTTCGCTTCTTAACTTTGTTTCTCAAAGAGCTATGTTTTTGAAAGTTCTTTTTAAATACATGCGATTGTTTTGATTGAGCGTCGAAGTTCGTCGACTCAAAGTTGGTTTTCAAGCATTCTTTCGACAGGGTGTCTGTTTCTAAAATGGATAAATCTGACTGGCTATTTGAACGCCAAGCGGCAAGCGGCGAGTCCGCGTTCACGCACTTAGACACGGCGTTGACCAAGTTTGAGGCAGCAAGCTTTGATGTTTCTCAACTTACGCCTTCTGACTTGGATGCCGTCGATGCTTTGGATTTTGAGCACCTTTCCGAAGTAACGAAATCGACCTTTGGAGGTCGTTTGCAGCAGATAGCTAACTCATTTTCCTTTGCTACGATTATCGTCAGTAAGGCGGGAACAGTTCTTCGAATGAACCTGTTGGCTACGCAAAGGCTGAACCTTCTTCCTGGTCAGTCTTTAGATTATCTGAACTATACACTGAGCAACGGTTACTCTCTTAGCAGACGGCTTTTGGACGACGGAAATTCTCAAATAGCTACGGGAAGCTTTGTGATATGGAAGGCGGTCAATAACGAAGATGAAACGCCAGTAAATCTGGCAATTTCCAAACAAATTGACCCTGATACCAAAGAACCTTTCTTTATAGTTTCTTGTATCGACAGAGAGGAATATGAAGCTGTCCTAGAAGTCGCCAAGAATGAGTTTCAGCTAAGTGAAGCGGAGACACAAATCTTGGAGAATTTTTTGAGCGGGTCCGAATTATCGGACATCGCACAGCTTCGAAATCGTTCCATCGCGACAATACGCAAACAATTCAAAAATATTTACAGAAAGCTGTCTGTTTCCGGGCAACCTGAGTTGACCAAGAAATTATTGTCTTTGTCTCACATAGTAAGCGGTTTCGACCACTTAGCGGAACAGTTTGCGCAACTTGGAAGAAAAAGAATTAACCTACTGCAAAGTGATGGTCGCACGACTGAAGTCCACATTAGTGGCGATACCGGCGGAGAGGTGATCGTGCTCGTGCCGAGTATAACGCTTCGCACTTTCGGCCCCGCTATTGAGAAGTTTTTTCTTGAGAGCAATCTGTGTGTTATAAGCCTTTGCCCACCCGGATATGGTACGAGTGATCCGCCCAAGCCGAACTCGTCGGTCGAAGAAACTCTCACGTTAGATTTCTTGAACTTGCTTGATCAACTCAATGTTCAAAAAGTCAAAGTGCTTACTCATCTGACCGGGGTTCGAGAGGCGTTGTGCTTAGCAAACAACGCATCTGAGCGCGTGTCAGAGGTCATCTTGTTGAGCCCGTCACTGCCCTATGAACATTTGCAGGGCGACGAGTCAGCTTCTCCATTGTTTCGCGCTCTTATCAGCACACGCGGTCAGTCGATCAACTTGTTCCGAGGCCTGCTAAACGCGATGCTTCAAACATGGCGTATGTTCGGAGTAATGGGTGTCCATGGGCGTCAGCTTCGACGATGCGACAAAGACTCTGAACAGCTTCGTAAGCCAGACGTGGTGGATTCACTGGAAGTCGCTTTCAAGTCACAGTTCGAGCAAGGTTTCACTATTGGAGCCCGCTCAATCGAGGAAGCGTCAGCCGATTGGTCAGACCTTGTTTCGGCGAGCCCAGTGCCCGTCAAGATTATGCACGGCACGGAAGATCCAACTATTCCAATCTCTGCCGTTCGACAATTCTGCGACAAGTTTCCCGATAAGTTGTCATTGGTAGAAGTGCCAGGGACCGGTATGATGCTTGCTTTCAGTTCTCCTCACGTTTTGATTGCCGAGCTCAAAGCGCCCGTTGCCCATGTCTTTGACGGGTAAATGATGCGCATGAAGGTTTCAGCATCGTCATATGTTGAAGAGCGCGTCGGACTCGGGCTCAACCAGTGGCCTTGTGAAGTTTCTGACGTCACGTTGAACGACATTATTTTGGAGTTGATCGAGCCGTTTTGTTTCCCGGTTTTTGTAGTTTCCAACGAAGGTATAATTCTTGCATTGAATAGTACTGCGGTCGATGTGTTCGACATAGGAGAAGGGGCGTCCGTTAATCGCTTACCTTATCTGACTGATACTAACGTATCGCTCAGTTCAGTTTTGGGTGAAACGTTGCGTGTCCCTGAAGATCAAAACAATCATAAGTATCTCAAAGTTCTTAACATCGAGACTGAGATTTCAGAGGTTTTAGTGTTGTCGAGTTATGTGCTTGCCAACCCGAGTTACCAACTTAACCTGTTATCTATCGCGGTAACGCCGTGGAACGAACGTATTCAAAAGGTCTTTCAAAAGTCCTTTGAACTTTCGAAGGCGGAAATCTCAGTTCTGCAAGACTATTTCCGTGGGAAAAGTCTTAAGGAAATTGCCCATTTGGACGGAAAGTCTTTGGGCACGGTAAAGCTGCAACTACATTCAGTATTTGACAAAGTCGGGGCCGAGGGCCGTGTGGATTTAATGCGAAAAGTCGCGTCTTCTTCGCATTACCTCCAAGAAGCCAATCAGAGTACAAAGTCACTCAAATTTCCTTATAGAAAAGAGTTGAGCATACTACGTCCCGACAAAACCAGCGCAGAGTTTACTTTGAGCGGCGATTTTTCAGGCGACGCCTTGGTATTTCTTCCAAGTTTACTGATTTGCGAATTTCCTTCGAGGCTGGAAAAACGCTTGTTTGAAAAGGGGCTGTGTCTGATCACCCCTTCAACGCGCGCTATGGATTTGGTAAAGGCGCCTTCATTAGAAGAATATACATACAGTGAACTGAGCAAGGACTTACGTACCTTGTTTAGACTTCTAAAAGTTGAATCTGCTCAAATTTTAGGACACGGAACATCAAACAAGATGGCAATCGTCTTGGCAGGTGCACTTTCCGACATGGTTGAGAACGTCACTCTGACGTCTGTGTTTGAACCGTCACCAAGTCACAACCAGGTTAATCTTGAGCCACTAGAACTTTGGCCTCTTCTAGAACGGCAGTGCTTATCGCCAGAAAGATCAGCCTTTATTTTTAGGTATATCAATAAGATAAATCGATCAGCGCCAATAAAGAAATCAAATTCTAATCCCTTAGACCGATTGAATGCCAATCCGTCTCGCAATCATGAACTGGTGTATCAAGATGCTATGGAGACTGCCATCAAATCGTTTTGGGCCCAGCAAGAACAACACGCGTTCAAGGCGCTTGAGTTGTGTTTGACTGATTGGTCTGCATCTCTTGCCACTTGTGCTGCTGATGTCTCGATACTGACAAGTAAACACGCAACAAACCGCTCTAGTGCTTTCGTTCAAAGTTTGGCGAAAGAACATAACGACAAAATTAAAGTTATTGAAACCAATTGCGAAGCGGACATGCTTCCTTATTCCGCTTTCGAAGACCTCTCGGCCCTAACGCGCCAAAGCGCTAAAACGACATCCTTAAGGATCGCGCGCGGTCAGGATTGACCTGTGATGCAATGACGCCTGCTTTGAGATAGGTTACGTGCTTATGTACGTACCCCCGCAAATAGGGCACGTAGCTTCGTCAACGTATCAGACAGTTTCTTGCACAAACTAAGTAAGCGGTGTGGTTTCACTTCGCCAGACTCTCCGGGATTTTGGCAGCACGCAAATTCAAATCTTGGAGCGTGCTATGGAAACCAACACAGTGATAACGGAAAATACGGGACTACAGGGTGAGGGTGATGAGCTTCCGACCAGCGCAAGCCTGACGCTCGGAGAAGATTTATCTTTTGATGTTCCGGGTGAAGACCAACTCATTGCGCAAAACGCACAAGATACCAACAACAATGGATTCATAGATGACGACGAGCTTGGCGAGGGCGCGGAAGCATCGATTGACTATATAATCGAAAACTTTGGATCTGGAGAAAGCGTAAGAGAAATAGATGGCTTGGAAAGTATAGGCGAAGTTGCCGAACTTGTTGCACCAGACGGTTTCGTTTCCACGCTCGCAACCCCTCAGGGCCTTTTTGCGTTCATTTACCCGGCTCGGTTTGAGGAAGTCTATTCTGATCCAAACGCGTTGCTCGATCTTAAACCAATTGTCTATTTTGCACCAAAGCTTGGAGTGGCGCGCATACAGTCTCCTTTCAACGTACCGACCTCAGTAAATCTTGGAGCAGGGGATGGGGAGGCTATCAGAGAAAGTCTCGAAACCGGATTGTCTGCGTCTGTTCCACCGATTTTCGGTGAAAACAACAACGGCTTTATCAACATTAGAACAAGTCCCAACAATTCTGATACTGTCACAAACTCTTTGAATGGAGGAGTGTTTGGTGCTCCCAAAACCCCTCTGGAAGCGAATGTAACGCGTATTGCCAATGCAAACGGACTTGTCTTTCTACAAAAGGCGATACTGAGCGGCGATCTAAATTTTGGTGATTTTCCTGTTGACAGGATAACTGAAGTTATAAGTCCACCTGACTGGTTTTTCGATTCAGAAGAGCTGCTTGATGAAAATCATGAAGTTGCTGTTGGCGCTCTTGCTACCGCCCTGACCGCGTATGGAGGACAAGGTTTAGGTGTTGCTTTCCGTGGCACGTTCGCGGGCGAGGACGCCTTTCTCAACACTGGAGAGCCGATCGATATAACGACACTTGCAGTCTCGAAGGGAGTAGGTTGGGAAATTGTCAATCTCAACGCGGTTCAAACGTACAGAAGAGCAGCCAATGACGATCCATATTCAGATCTATGGAATGGTACAGATCGCTTGCCGGATCCTTTGGGTGAAGATGCGTCTGATGGTGAAAGAGCCTTCGCGTCACAAATATATGGGATCTACGTCAACCAGGGAGACAGCTCAGATGAGGCCCTGGAAAAAACGCTCATCGATCTCTCCGGGGGTCCGGGAAGCTTTGCCAGTTCAATAAGTTTCGAGTTGAAAAATGGTTCCCGCCCAGATTCCCTTTCGCTCGATGCCTTTAATGGTGCGGGATTCGGAGCCATTGCAAGCAGACCCGCGACCACACTTGCAGGGTACTTCGTGTCTCAAGGTTTGTCCGTTGACGAAGCCTATGACAAAGTTGTCGATTTGTACGCTGAGGGCAGTGCTCAAGGCGGAAATGCGGGTGGCTTAATCAGACTTCAAGAGGAAATTCGAGACTTGGACATTCCGGCCGAGACGTTTGTTGAGCCGGATGTTTTGCAATCTGCCACTCTGATTCCCGCGACGTCTAATAATCAGTTCCCGGAATTGGTTGCCACGCAAATCGTTGGGCTTGAGGAAGAAGACGTCGAAGGGTTGTTGGAAGGAAGGTCTTTTCAGCTGAACCGAGAAGACAGAATTGGCGAAATTGAAAGTCTGGAAGACATCACATTGGCTGACGGAACAGAAGCTAAGTTCCTAACGACCACGAGAAACCAAACTTATGTGATAATCGACAACAGATCGCTTCTTGAAAGACGCGGCATCACCACGCAGACCAACGCAGAAGAGTTTGCGAAAGTAGATGTTTTCGCAGTAGATCGTAGCACGGTTTCTGACATCGAAAACATGGTGTTGGAAGAATCTGGTGGTGCGAAACGCCTGGTTCTCAATTCCGCGCCATCAGTAGACTTCGACACAGTAGATTTACCATTTGTAGCAAGTTTGAGCGATGACGATACTCCAAACGTCGTCGTGGGTCGTGACTTTGACATTTCGCAATATGGTGGTGAGGGTCTGACACCGGTGCCCACAAATGTGGAGTTATTAGACGGCACAATTGTCCAATGGGTGCGGTATGAAAACGAAGATGGACAAGTTCTTCCAGATGAATTTGGTGTCGATCAAAACTATGTTTCGGGAACCATAAACGGAGAACAATGGCTATTCGCCACAGTTCCAAATGATCTTGAGAGAGTAGTACTGATCAATTCCTCTTCTGGGAATCCTTTACTTGTTTCGATTGATGACATCTCAAGGGGTGAAGGACTTGGCACAATTGGTGATGCTCTGGGCCCAGGCCGCCCGCGCAGAATTAACATGGCAGATGGTTCCGTTGCACTGCTTGGACGCCAGGACGATGGCACAGAGTCTATTTTTGTAATCACACCTGAGGGTGATCTTCGCTACACAGAAGCTAAGGGGGAAGAATTTGACTACATAATAGAGGCGTTTTCAGTTCAGGGCAGCTCTGACTTGACACGTGATGTCCTGCCATTTTTGGACAGCTCCATAAATCTGCCCGGCGACAACGGAGTGAGCCTTAACTTTGACGATGGCGGTGTGCTGGTTGCGTCCTTGCCAGGACAGAATGAAACCTTTCAAATCCCCGTGTCTCCCGAGGCTTCAAGGGAACGAGATACATATCTGTCGGGTCCAAGCCTAGAGTTTGCCAATGCTCTGGATGAACTTCTTTATGATGAGCAAGGAAACGAGCTCGGTATATACACGGTCGAGGAGGCCTCGGACATAGCCTACGGTCGCTACCAACTTTTGGTTTTGGATGCACCAGAAGACGGCTTCACGAACAATGCGTATCGCGACGCAAGATTTGAAACGCGCGGTTCGTCCCAGGCCGATTTGAACAGAGAAGCCTACAACGCTGTATTTGATAGCGAATTCAATCGTCTCTCAACACTGTTTCTGACAGATGATACCGAAGCGCTTGAAGCGGCTGGTGTGATATTCTTTGAAAACGGCGCGATCGACACAAGTTCTGGCAGCCTTGTTGCCCAACTATCTCGCATCGCCGGCGACTTAGCATCTGACGAAGACCTCAATCAGGAGATTGCAAGTCTGGGTTCTGGTGCGCAATTCGATGATCTTGATCCGGAAGTTGCCTCTCAGATCGCGCTATCAAATTACCAGATAATTTCAAATGACGGACTGGATCCTGCATTTTTGGACGCACAGTTTGATTTGATCAATCAAGACGCTCCGGAAATCTCCCGCGCTGCATTCGACAAAGTTGTTGAGACGAGATTCAACCCACTCGTAGAGATGCTCGGTGAAGCTCAGAACGGTGATGGAGAAGCCAAAGCGACGCTACAGAGTTTGGGCGTACAGTTCCGCGATGACGGATTTGTGGATGTCAGCAAGGGGACCGGCGTCGAGCAAGTTACTGCCGCCGTTTTAGCAGAGGCAGGTGATCCAGTTATCAACGCTGCTGTTGCTATGCTTGGTGAAAACGCAACGCCGCAACAAGTTCTTGCTGCAATCAACCTAGCGAGACTTGGTGAGGTTTCGAACGGCGATCAGTCGAATTTTGTGCCACCTGAGGTGAATGACCTAGCAGCACTGAGTGCCGAAGTCTCTGAAATGATCCTTAGTCTTGAGGAGTTGGGCGGGAACGAGGCGGCGTTACTGTTCTTAAGGTCCTTTGACCTGGCTCTTGGCGCACTTCAAACCGCGGATGGGGATTTCACGGGCTCAGCCATTGGCGACTTCCTGACCTCAAACGCTGGTAATATAGGCTACTTTCTTAGCCGGATTGGTGCGGGCGATGTGTCGGCATGGTCGGCATTTTCCGCTGATCTGGGCACATTCATAAATGGTCTTTCGGACGACCAACGCACTGCTGTTCTTGAGGAAGCTTATGGACTCAATCTAACAGGTAGCTTGCTCATCCTGTTCGGATCTAATGGCGACGAGGCCGACAACGCCGCTATTCTGAGCGGCGAATTGATCAATATCGTTGCCGATGGGATCATTGCAGCAGCGGGGGAAATCCCTGCTGGTTTTGAAACTCCAGTCAGTCCCGAATTCGCTATCGGTGCCGGGTTTGGCCGGTTTCTCGGACGAATTGCAGACGGCACAGACACGCCGCTTGATGATGTAGCGGCGATCTTGCTGGAGGATGGCCTCCCTGCCTATTCGGCGCTTCAGACGGGAACGGTCACCGATCAGCTTGGCAACGTCGAGTTTAATGGCACGTTGGTAGGAGCGGCGGGGCTAGCCAGCACTGGAGGCGCGGTCCTCGACGAACTGATTGGTGGCGATGCAGGTCGTATTTTACAGGCGGTTGGTGACGGGGCCGCAACAGGCATTCTTGCTGCTGCAGGCGCGGTTAACCCAGCGCAAGCTGTAATCCAAGGTGTTGATACTCTCTTTGATGCGATCGGTGTCGAGGTGCCGCCGCAGGTGCAGCTTGGTGCTTTGGTGGCACTTGCTGCGATCAACGCGTCCAATCCGGTGGGATGGGTTGCTCTGGGAGTGCAGGTGGTCACGCAGTTATTCTCGGTTCGTGACTGGACTGTTGTCTCCGACATCGCGGTTGGCATTGATGCTGACGGCGATCTGAGCTTTGACGATATTGCGCAACTCAGCGTGGATTTCCATTCCAATTTCTGGGGACAGGTGAGTAACGATGGCGGTCGATTGCAGTACCGCGTCGAAAGCCCAAATGATCTTCTTTTGGAAGAGGTAACTGTCGATCTGTGGACTGGAGAAGAAGGCGCAGCGCAAACCTTTGCCAATCGATTTCGTGGTAACAATGCTTGGTCGTCTTTCCCGGTTCGCGTCAATGATGGTGTGCTGGATGGCGGCATCACGGTTACTGGTCGCTACAAGCCAATAAATCCGGGGACATCGTCAGAACCGTTTGGGTTCAGAATAAACCTTACCCAAGACGAGTACGCCGCCGTTCTTGCGGAAATTGGCACCGAGGACGAAATAACACTAAGCGGGGATCACCCACTTCTTCGACCTGTCGATGATCCTTCAACCACCGATGTAAACGAAGCGGAACCAACGGCGCTGATGCGGGTGCTCGACAATGCCACGGTTACGTTCGAGGGCGAAAAGCGCGACTCGAATTTGTACCAGTACATCGACATGAATGGCGATGGTAATCCCGACTTGGTGCGTTATGGCATCGCTGCGGATAACGATGGTCTCAACACGGGCGACGAGCGCTATGAAATAACGCTAATGGGACCAAATCTGACCGATCTTGGATTACCCACAATTAAAATGGAAGACATCAACGAAGCCGGTAACGTGGCTTCCTTGACTCCGCAGCTGATGCAATGGGCAGCGGGCAATCTAGACGTAACGCAAAAGGGCCTAGACCCAGTGTCATTGATGCATGCTGCGGAAGAGGCTGGAGTTCTTCCTGAACTGAACGAACTTCGCAATGTGGACCTGTTGCTTGAACTTTTACCTTCGAATGAAGGACCTATTGCCGATCGGCGCGCGGAGCTGGTCGACGAGTTAAATCTATTCGATACCTCCCAGTATGCTGCAGCAAATCCCTTATTGGCGGCGGAGCTTGACAACAATCCACTGCGCTTGGCTTACCACTATATCACCTCAGGTAATCAGGAAGGACGCGCCATTGACCTAGAAGGCAATGTCGGGGAAGTCGTCGAAATTCAACCTGTCTGGCCGGGTATAATATCGCGCGGTACGGTTTTACGCGCTGGCGAGACGATGCGCCGTAACGAAATGCTCGTTTCTGAAAATGGTCAATTCGCAGCAGTGTTCAAACAGGAGGGTCTACTGGAGATTTACGACGTATCAAGAGAAACAAATCAACTTCTTTGGATATCCGACACCGATGGAGATCATAGGGACAACGGCTGGCTCACTATGCAATCCGACGGTAATCTTGTGATCTACGACGATGATGATGATGCCATTTTTGACTCGGCAACCAATTCGGAAACCGGTCCTGCCCACGGTAATTATGCGCTTGTAATGCAAGACGACGGCACGCTTGCAGTGCGCGATCAAATCTCAGGTAACATTCTTTGGTACGCTGGTGCCGGAGCGGCGGATAACGGCGGTGAGGGAGTATTTGTGCAACGCGCTGCTCCATTTGCCAGCGCAGGAACAACTCCAACGGACAGTGCTACGTTCTACCACAATGACATAATATACACCGATGAAGGTGCTTTGCTTTATCTGGCGAGCAGTTCCCAAAGGCTATCGGAGTACCATAGTGAAGGAGGTGGAGACCCAATTCTATGGGCCAGAAGCCATTTCATAACACATGGCCAGTTTGGTGAGGTAGCGCTTGATTTTGACGTAAACAGTTACTTAGAGGCACCAGATAGCAACGATCTGTTCATTGCATTCCAAGGGGATCGTTTGGGGGCGCTGAATCATTACGTTACAACCGGATATGTTGAAAATCAGGAGGGAATACGGCCCGACATTCAACTCGATGAGGGCGAGATCGGCAATGCGGCATCGCGTTCCTACGAGGCAGTGATGACAACCCGGTTTGGAGCGTTGACCTATCTTGCATCCGATGTTGATCTTGTGGCCGAGTTCCAGGCGGTTGGCGGTGATCCTGTTGAATTTGCACGCGCGTACTACGAAAACGGTGGTAATACGCAGGCCCACGAACTCGATTTCGATCCAGTGCTCTATCTGTCAGCGCCCGGTAACGATGATCTGGTTGCAAACTTCTGGGGCAATCCGGAAGGTGCGTTGGAGTATTTTGTGACCGAAGGGTTTTCCGAGTATCAGTCTGGTGCCAGGACACACATTTACCTTGGCGAAGAGGATACGCCTAATCGCGCCAGTCAAGTTTTTGATACAGTTTTGACGAGTGATGCGGGTGCCTTGCAATACATTGCATCCAATCCTGATCTGATTGAAGACATCAAGAACACCGGTGTAACGGATTTCGTCGCTTACGCGCGTACACATGCACAGGCAACCGGTTGGTCGGAATCGCGTTCATTAGAGTTTGATCCCGCCAGCTATCTGCAGGCCGCAACAAACGGAGATGTCTACGTAGCGGTGCAAGGTGATCCAGTACGAGCGACGGAGCACTATATAACGCATGGGTACTTTGAAACTCAGGACGGATTGCGCGATGTTTCCGTCTCCGAAGGACAAGAACCAAATTGGGCTTCTCAAGTCTATGATGTGGTAATGGGAAGCGATGAGGGCGCATTGCTATATCTCGCTTCAAACGCCGATTTGGTTCGGGCCGCACAAGCGAGCGGTTCCAATCCAGTAGAGTTTGCTCAATCGCACTTTCTAGAGGGTGGATTTGCTGCGCCTCATCCGCTTAACTTCGACGCAGCTTTATACATCAGTGCACCTGGAAACGAAGATCTGGTTGCCGCCTTCTGGGACAATCCAGTTGGAGCTCTTCAGCACTACGTGGAGACGGGCGTTTCCGAATATGATGCTGGCAATCGCGCACAGCTTTTGACCAATGAAAATGATGCGCCGAACCTCGCCTTTGAGCTTTTCAATACGGTGCTTACGGACGACAAGGCTGCGCTGCAGTATATCGCGTCCAATCGCGACCTCATGGATGATATAAAATCAAACGGTGTTACGGATTTAGTAGAGTATGCACGCGCGCACTTGCAAACGACAGGATGGTCGGAGAACCGATCAAACGACTTCGATGTTGATGCGTATTTAAACGCTCATAGCGATCTAACGGATGACTTTGGTTACGATGAAATCGCTGGGTTAACTCATTATATTTCCATAGGATATTCTGAGCCTGGTCGTCTGGTTGGAAATCAAATTGTGTCAGATCAAGGGAACTTGGAGCCGCGTCCAGCCTTGGTTGAATAGTAACGTGAGGACTGGTGAAAAAACTAACGGTCTACAAATTGGTTAATGATCTTCGATTTTGTAGGTGAGAGCTGATACCACGAGTGGCAACTTCTGTGTTGTAATACTCGCACCGTTTTCTTCGATCGTCAGAATTTCTCAACCCAGGGTCTCAATGCTACCTCGTTTGTCCAAGCGCTTCGATCTTGTTCGATCAAGTGACGATACGTTTGAGCAATCGCACCGGGTCTTAACATCGATCCAGGATTATCTTCAGATTCAGATCGGCCAGGATTTAGTATTGCACCGTCAATGTTAATCCAAACGACATGAATGCCTTTGGGATGGAGTTCGCGCGCCATACTTTCTGCCAGACCTCGTTGCGCAAATTTACCCATCGCGAAAGGAGCGGATTGCGGAAACCCTTTCACGCCCGCTGATGCGCCTGTAAAGAGGATTGTGCCTCGGACACCGTTGCAAAGCTCCGAGCTCAACATACGTCTTGAAGCATGTTTGCCAGCAATGAAGGCGCCAATCGCAGTCACCTCCACAGCGTTACGTACGTCTTCTAATAAGAGTTCTGAGACCGGACCTTTTACGCGCGCTGATGGATTATAGACAACAACTCTGGGAGCTTGCGGCAAGTTGTCCATCAAGGCAGCAACAGCAGTTTCATCTGTTCCGTCAAGCTGTTCGACACGGGCGCCAGTTTCGTTTGCAAGTTCGCGCAGACTTTCACCTCGCCGCGCGGCAAGTGTCAGATCATGATCCTTTGAGAGGTCTCTGGCAACGGCGGCGGACAAGCCACTACCAACACCAATAATCACAGCATGAGGTCTCGGCATGTTCATTCCTTTCGCGTGGTTGGACTTAGTCAAGTAGCGATTATTATTTGCACCTAGTAGTCGTCAGGCCAAAGCGCCATGACGCATCGAAGAAATTTTTGTTTGGTTCGGCTTGCAATCGGGATATGCGGTGTCGGTCAAATCTGCTTACGGAGTGCCTACGCGTGCCAATCAACGCTGTTATCTTTGATCTCGATGGCACTCTGATCGACAGCGCGGCGGATTTGCATCTGGCGGCCAATCAGATGTTGGACTGGCAAAGACGAAAGTCGCTTGATTTCGAAACAGTCAAAGGGTTTGTGGGAAACGGGGCAGAGGCTCTTGTTTCAAGATGTTTGAATGCGACAGGCGGGCATGACAACGCATTGCTTCAACGCGCTTTGACGGAATTCCTTCAGATCTATCAGGCCAACGGCATTGTTCATACACGCGTATTTCCTGGCGTCATAGAAATGCTTGAAGCCTGCCGTACGAACGAACTGCGTCTCGGAATTTGCACCAATAAACCACAACCCCCAACAGAACTGATCTGCAGCGATCTTGGTGTTGATGGATACTTTGACGCGATAATAGGCGCGACGAAAGAAATCCCTCGAAAGCCTGATCCTGCACCTCTCTTGCATTGTCTATCCAAACTCAAGGCAACACGCGATGAAGTGCTATTTGTCGGAGATTCTGTGGTGGATCATCAAACGGCTCAGGCTGCAAACGTGCCTTTCGCGCTATTTACAGGGGGTATTCTGAACGGAGTTTTGGAGCCGCCGGAACCCGTCATTCAATTTGGTGAATGGCACGCCGATTGCCTGATCGAAGCGCTTTAGGGCTACGGTTTGTATCGGATACCTCGTGGCTCCATTTGCATCCACTCAGGCAAACCAACGACTTTTTCGTAAAGCACCAACAGCAAACAAATACCGATAATTGCAAACACGAACTTCACCCGTCCTTCGCTGGGTGGGTTTTGCGCCCATCGCGCCATGCGTAGTAGCCATCTATAGTTCATGGCCGAAACCCATGGGGCTTGATTGCAACGACAAATCCGCACGCCTGCATCGGTTTTCCTTGATTTTTTCCAAACACTCTACGACATAGCGCTCCACTGTCACGACAATTCATACTGGGGAATGAATGCCGTCTCACGCTGAAAGCCGAAGACTACCGTACAGCGCAGCACAAATGTACGCGCTCGTGGCAGATGTTGAGGCTTACCCAGAATTCCTTCCTTGGACGGCCGCGGCTCGGGTGCGTAAGGTCACGCCGCAGGAAGATGGCTCAGACCTTATGGAGGCCGATCTTGTGATCAGTTTCAAAGTCTTTCGCGAACGCTTTGGAAGCCGCGTGCGTTTGTATGAAGAGCCGCGACGGATAGAGACAGAGTATCTTGATGGACCTTTCAAGTATCTGCGGTCGAACTGGAATTTTTCGGATCTGAAAGAGGGCGGTTCAGAGGTGCACTTTGACGTCGATTTTGCGTTCAAGAACCGCATTCTGCAGGGTGCATCAGAGCTGTTTTTCTATGATGCTATGCGACGCATAGTTCGAGCTTTTGAGACACGTGCTCATGCGCTTCACGGCGATGGATAGCGTCACACACGTTCTTGCTCGATTTGCCTGTGATGGGCATGCAGATGCTGAGGCACTTTCGGTCATGCAGTTATCCTTACTAGATTGGATAGCTGTTGCATCGGCCGCCATGAACGAACCCGTCACGCGGATCATGCAAGCCCAAGCCAAGGAGGAGGCCGGAACGCCGCAAGCCAGTGTATTCGGGATGCCACAAATGGTTCCGGCCCGGATGGCTGCGCTTGCCAATGGCACGATTTCGCATGCTCTGGATTATGACGACACTCATTTCTCGCATATCGGGCATCCATCGGTCGCCGTGGTCCCGGCTGCATTAGCGGTAGCAGAAATGATCGACGCGAGCGGAGCTGCCTTTCAAAGCGCTGCTTCGCTAGGCGCAGAGGCGTCCGTCCGCGTCGGCGAATGGCTCGGACGCGGCCATTACCAAATTGGATTTCATCAGACGTCAACCGCTGGTGCATTCGGCGCAACCATCGCCGCCGGACACGTGCTTGGACTGGACGAGCAAATGATGCGGAACGCGCTTGGCCTTGTAGCGACGCGCGCGTCTGGCTTGAAGTCAGAATTCGGCACGATGGGAAAACCCTTTAACGCCGGGCAGGCGGCGGCCAATGGTGTCGAAGCCGCACTGCTGGCAGCAAAAGGGTTCGAGGCGGCTTCGCACGCGCTCGCAGGTCCGCTCGGGTTTGGTGAGACACATCATGGGGCAGGGGACACGACTGCCTTCGACAATTTGGGCGATACTTGGCGTTTCCCAACGGTAAAACATAAGTTCCATGCCTGCTGTCACGGGCTGCATGCGACACTTGAAGCTCTACGAGACAACCAATGTGCGCCAAACGAGATCAGCAAGATTGAAATTTATACGCATCCAAGGTGGATGAGTGTCTGCAATATCGAGCATCCGACAACCGGGCTCGAGGCAAAATTCAGTTACAAAATGGTGACTGCGTTGCAAGTCTTGGGGTACGATACAGCGCGTCTGGACACGTTTTGCGACGCGTTATGCAAAGAAGAAAACGTCGCAAGATTGATGAACCTGATTGAGGTGATTGAAGAACCGGAACTGACCGAAATGCAATCACGCGTTCTGGTAAAAAGTCATATCGGCGACGATAGCCTTTTCCATGATCTGGATGACTTTATGCCATTTACTCAACGAAGGAGCAGAGTCTTTGCAAAATCGGCGTCATTGCTTGGTAACGATAGAGCGAACGCACTCTGGTCGTTAATCGAGGCGCAAGCGTCTGCGGCAGAGATTGGTGCAGCTTTACGCTGACGGTGCCGTTTTCGACCTAAGCGCTTTTAGAAGCAGTGAGAGCGCATGATCTCTCGCAAGTTCTCTGACCTGCGCGCGGCCGGGCGCTCCAAACTCAATCGTTTCTGTAAAAGTCCGCTTACCCACCTGAGCCGATCCGAAACATACCCTGCCTTCCGGCTTGTGCTCAGAGCCACCCGGTCCGGCGATCCCGGTGATAGACACAGCCAGTGTCGCACGTGAATTTGCAATTGCGCCGTCTGCCATCTCGCGCGCGACTTCCTCTGAAACAGCGCCGAACGCGTCGAGCGTGGATTGCAAAACGCCCAACATGTCGACCTTGGCCTGGTTGGCGTAAGTCACAAAACCGCGTTCTACGACACTTGATGAGCCGGCGATATCGGTGAGCGCGGCGGCGACCATGCCACCCGTGCAAGATTCCGCCGTTGCTATCAATACATTTCGTTCATCTGCCGCCTGCAAAACTTCTATTGCAGTCATACCCGGACTATCCCGTACGCAATGCCTGCGAAAGCCAGCACTCCGACCGCTGCCAACAGCCCTGCCATGACGTCGTCGAGCATAACACCTAGTGCGTCGTTGCGCCGATCTGCCCATCCAACCGGGCCTGGTTTCCAAATATCAAAAAGACGAAACAACACGAAGGCAGAGACCCATCCTGGCCAAAGATCGAGCATCCCGACGCCAGAATGCGATGCGCCAACTGATACTGGTAAAAGCGCGATCCATTGTCCCAACACTTCATCTATGACAATTTCCGAAGGGTCGTGGTCAGACTTTCCTTTGGTTTCCTGGGCAGTCGCCCACCAGCCCAACGCGAATGCGGCGACCGCGCCAAAGATCAGCAGGATAGGGCCGCCCGCAACATGTAAGACCCATGCGGTTGGCAAAGCGGCAAGTGATCCCCACGTTCCGGGCGCCGGGCGTAGAAAGCCCGCGCCAAAGAAAGAAGTGATGATTACGCTCGCACGCATACTGCTTGATTAGGCCGCAAATGGGTAAGCAGCAATATCAAGCAAACAGATTTTTTGCGTTATGACCCGGAGTAACGCTCAAAATTTAAGCATTACTAAATCGGTATGAAAACTATCCCTCAATAAAAATTGCAAATTTCAAGATAAATTCTATGACGTATATTGCACAATGATTAGGCACAGATGATCGTAATCGCCGGCAAAACCCTGCAAAGTCCAGTCCTGCTTGCTCCTTTGGCAGGCATCACTGATCTGCCGTTTCGAAATCTGGTCAGTCGGTTTGGAGCTGGTCTCGTTGTCAGTGAAATGATTGCTAGCCAAGAAATGGTACAGGCCAAGCCCGGCGTGCGAGAAAAAGCAGAGCTTGGTATGGGGGTCGAAAATACCTCGGTGCAGCTCGCCGGATGTGATGCCTATTGGATGGCGGAAGCTGCAAAATTAGCAGAGGCCAACGGCGCACGGATCATCGATATCAACATGGGCTGTCCAGCCAAGAAAGTGACAAGCGCGGGCGGCTCGGGCGCAAGCGGCTCGGCGCTAATGAAAGACATCGATCATGCGCTCACGCTCATCGAGGCGGTAATCAGTGCCGTCCACGTGCCAGTGACACTAAAGACCCGGCTTGGTTGGGACGATGACATGCGCAACGCGCCAGAGCTTGCAAAGCGGGCTGAAGCAGCTGGCGTGCAAATGATTACCATTCACGGCCGAACCCGTTGCCAGTTCTACAAAGGCGTTGCCGATTGGGCCGCCATCCGCGAAGTGAAAGAATCCGTCAACGTACCGGTTATTGCAAACGGTGATATCGAGGATGAGCATTCCGCAAAAGAAGCTTTGCGGCTGTCTGGAGCGGACGGTGTCATGGTGGGACGCGGTGCCCGAGGTAAACCTTGGTTATTGGCGCAAATTGCAGCTGAGATTTTCGATGGCCCGCCGCCGCATGTTCCGCGAGGCATGAATCTACTGAACATGGTGCTGGAGCATTATGAAGAAATGCTTTCGTTTTACGGATTAGCTTTAGGGGTGCGCGTCGCGCGAAAACATCTCGGATGGTATTTGAATGGAACTTGCATCGACCAAACTCTGCGACGCGCGATTTTGACCAGTAACAACCCGAACGAGGTCCGCCGTTTGCTGGAGCCAGCTCTGTGTGGTGAACCCGGTATCGCCGCATGACACTCGATGACGGAGCGATATGGCTTTCGCTGCCAGTACCGGGCCTGGTCCTTGATGATACTGATCGGATCGCAAAGCTTAATCCCTCTGCTGAAGGGTTCTTCATGCATTCTTCGAAATCTCTTCTTGGTCGGCAGATTTGGGAGATACTAGCGGTAGATGCGCCGATGGAGGAAGCATTGGACCGTGCGCGCGCCAATGACGCGCCGCTTTTTGTAAATGATGTGGACGTCGGAACAGGAGATCGCGCGCCGCTACAATGCAATTTGCAAATTTCTCCGCTCGCTGGCTCACCCGGTTATATGGTGTTCCTGATCTCGCCAAGAGAACTCGCAGGCCGCGTTACGCAAAGCCAGACAGTAAAAGCCGCTGCAAAGTCCGCCATCGGTATGGCCGAAATGCTGGCGCATGAAATCAAAAATCCGTTGGCGGGTATTACCGGCGCGGCACAATTGCTTTCAATGAATCTTGAACCTGGTGATCTGGAACTCACTGATTTGATTGTAAGCGAAGGTCGCCGGATTGTCGGGCTGCTTGAACAAGTTGAACAGTTTGGAAATATGCCGCCGCCTGAGCTCGGTGCCGTCAACATTCACGATGTGCTCGATCGGGCGCGCCGTACAGCAATCGTTGGTTTTGCCGCTCATATGGAGGTTATCGAGGACTATGACCCCTCTTTGCCGGAAGCCATGGGCGACCCGGATCAGCTTTTGCAGGTTATTCAGAACCTAATGAAGAACGCTGCGGAAGTTGCAGATCCGAACGGTGGTACGATCCGTCTTCGCAGTTACTATGAGCAATCGCTTCGTGTCAGGGACGGGGAGGGCGCCCGTCGCTCCTTACCGCTACAGATCGAGGTTGTAGACGACGGTCCTGGACTGCCGCCATCGATTGCAGGCGATGTGTTTGAACCATTTGTGTCAGGCAAGGAAAACGGCACAGGACTCGGTCTCGCACTGACTGCAAAAATCATATCAGATCACAATGGATGGGTTTCAGTGAGTTCTGTGCCAGGACGAACTGTATTTCGTATATCGTTGCCGAGAGCGACGAAGGAATTGGAGGACGCCTAATGGATGGAACAGTTCTGGTCGCAGATGACGATCGTACAATTCGAACGGTTCTGACCCAAGCCTTAACACGCGCCGGATGCCGGGTGCATGCCACAAGTTCACTGACTACTTTGATGAGGTGGGTTGGAGAAGGCAAAGGCGATGCAGTTATTACGGATGTTATGATGCCGGATGGCAACGGGCTTGAAATGCTCCCAAAGATATCCGCCGACCGGCCTGGTTTGCCAGTGATCGTAATTTCCGCACAGAACACCATCATGACCGCCATTCAGGCGGAAGAAGCACAGGCATTTGATTACTTGCCCAAGCCCTTTGATCTGCCCGATCTAATGAAGCGAACCGCGCGCGCCTTGGCGCAAAAAACGACCGTACGTCGTACGCTACCGGTTGATGAGGATAAGCCAGATGAACTTCCTCTCATCGGCCGCACACCAGCGATGCAGAATCTCTATCAAATCGTTGCACGACTTATGAATTCCGCGCTTCCCGTTTTAATTACGGGTGAATCTGGTACCGGGAAAAGCCTAATTGCGCGGGCGATCCATGACTTTTCGGATCGCCGAACACTGCCCTTTGTCACCGTAACGGCGAGTGATCTGGCTGATCTGGAAGGACCAAGCCGTATTATGAGCCGAGCCAAAGGCGGTACTATTGTGCTCGACCGCGTGGCGGATATGGATGCCGAAGCGCAACTGCGTTTTGTTCGTATGATGGACGCGCCCGGTGACAACATGCCGCGATTCATGGCAACAAATCTTGGTCGTTTGGCAGACCACCTGACAGAAGGTCAGCTACGAGACGATCTTTATTACCGTCTCAGTGGCGCAGTTGTTGATGTTCCTGCTCTCCGCTCTCGCGTGGATGACATACCATTGCTTGTCGAGCATTTCCTCAAAAGAGAGGAACGAGAAGGGCAACCGACGCGCAGTCTGTCCAAGGAGGCGATGCAACTGATCATCGCCTATAGTTGGCCGGGTAACGTTCGCCAGCTGGAAAATACGTTGAAGCGGCTCGGTTTGACCGCGCGCAGTACAGAAATTACGCGTAATGAAGTCGAAGCTGTGCTTGGCAACCAACCAGAAGCCGATCCCGTTATCAGCAAAGCGCCCGGGGAAAGCCTTTCTGCTTCCATTGGCAGGCACTTGAAGCGGTATTTCGATTTGCACGGTAACGCGCTGCCTCCGCCTGGTCTGTACGGGCGAATCTTGCGAGAGATGGAGCAGCCGCTGATCGACATTGCCCTCGACGCGACAGGGGGAAATCAGGCAAAATGTGCAGATTTACTCGGAATTAATCGCAATACTTTGCGCAAGAAGATAAATGAGCTCGATATTCGCGTGACACGCCGCCGCAAATTGATGTAAAAGTGCAACAATGGTGTGGCTGAGTTGAGCGTATCGTACGCATAACAGCCATATATTGGGAATGGTGCTTTTTGCGCCACAACCTGATGAGGATCGAGCGTGACCACGATGACACGCAAATGGTCGTGGCAAAAGATACAACGCTTGCGGCGTATCCGGGCGTTTCGCTCGGTTGCGGCCATAAGCCTTGTTATACTAGGGCCAATCCTAGCCTTGCTTACCTTTCTTGTGCTTGGACCGTTTGATTACGGTAGCTCTTCAAATGTTTTGCGTGCCGTTTTGCTGGCCGACTTAGTCTATGTGACAATTGTAGCCGCTTTGGTGTCGCTGCGTGTCGTGCAGATGGTCATGGCCCGGCGCAGGCGTTCCGCTGGATCCAGATTGCACATGCGGTTGACGTGGGTCTTCGCGCTCATGGCTCTGTTGCCGACGGTCACCGTCGCCGTCTTCGCAACTCTGTCCATGAATATGGGTCTTGAGGCTTGGTTCTCTGACCGTGTTGGACGTGTTGTTGATAACTCTGTGGCAGCAGCTCAAGCTTATGAAGAAGAGCATCGTCGCGACCTCGTAATCGATGCCAGAGCATTGGTCTCTCTTATTACCGCTACGAAACGTGCGGCTGTATTTCTTGATGATGGGGACATTCGTCAAATCCTGTCTCGCGGTCAGCGCGAGATTCAACGTGGTCTCAGAGAAGCCTTCGTCATCGACAGCGAAGGCAGCATCCGCGCGCGTGGCGAACGTTCGTACCTGTTTGATTATGAGCAACCCACCAAGGAGCAAATCGAGCTTGCGATTGATGAAGGTGTGGTAATCATTCGAGATTGGGACAACAACGAGTTTCGGGCACTGCTGCCGCTGCCAGAAATTGCGGATCGATACCTCTACGTTACTCGAAATGTAGATGGTGACATCCTCAACCTTCTAGATGACACGCAAGAAACCGCGCGCTTCTATAAGCAGCGAGAAACAGAAAGGGATCGCGTTCTGTTCGAGTTCGCGCTGCTCTATCTGGGCTTTGCACTGATATTGATCCTTGCAGCGATCTGGCTCGGTATGTGGTTTGCAGAACGTCTTTCACGACCTGTTGGGCGGCTAACAAGCGCAGCGCAGCGTGTCGGCGAGGGTGACCTGGACGTGCAGGTTCGTGAAGAAGATAGCGATGACGAGATTGGCATGTTGTCTAGTTATTTCAATCAGATGACGCGCGAACTTAAGATGCAACGCGACCGCCTTCTATCAAATACGCAGCAAATTGAACGCCGTCGCAGGCTGTTTGACTCGGTGCTTGGTTCCGTAACCTCAGGTGTTG
>JBCDDS010000008.1:0-60251 GCA_039180185.1 Pseudomonadota bacterium
CGCGCTAAAGATTTTTGCGGAACGGCAATCTGATCAGTGGTTCGTGCACTATGCCAGAGCCATCAGTTACGAACGGCTTGGTATTTGGGACAGTGCGGAAGCTGATTTTCGCAAGGCATTGGAACTTAACCCCGACCACCCACAAGTACTGAACTATCTCGGCTACTCACTTGTTGAAAAGCGCATCAAGCTTGACGAAGCACTCGATATGATCGAACGCGCAGTCGAGGCTCAGCCGAATAGTGGACATATAGTCGATAGCCTCGGATGGGTGCTTTACAGACTCGGTCGCTACCAAGAAGCAATCGGACATATGGAACGAGCAGCAGAATTGATGCCGGTTGATCCCGTGGTAAACGATCATCTTGGCGACGTACTATGGGCTGTTGGACGTTTTTTCGAGGCAGAGTTTCAATGGAAACGCGCGTTGTCATTCGTAGACGAAGAAAAACCATCACCAGATATCGACCCAGATCGAATAAGGCGCAAACTAGAGGTTGGCTTGGACGTCGTTTTGCAAGAAGAAGGCTCTGAACCACTCGAAGTCGCGGGAGACGACGGTTAGTTCAGTACTTTATTGGAAAATGACGGTCAGTTACCGGAGTCTGGCGACGACGTAGTCTGCAAGTGCTGTAAGCATGTCTCTTACAGGGTGCGGCGGCAGAGCATGTAACGCATTCTTGGCCTTTTCGGACCATTTATGTGCGTCTTCTTTCGTCCGCTGAAGAGCTTCGTGCTTATCCAGCAGCTTCAGCGCAAGATCCAGATCAGCGTCAGTTTGGTCGCCTTTTTCAATGGTACGCTGCCAAAACGCGCGCTCGTCAGTGCTTGCAGATGCGACTGCTTTGATCACGGGCAAAGTCAATTTCCGTTCACGGAAATCATCACCGACATTCTTGCCGGTCGATTTACTGTCACCTTGATAGTCCAACAGATCGTCAGCGATTTGGAACGCAATACCAAGTGCGTCACCATAGTCGAAAAGCGCCTTAATCTGATCTTCCGGCACATCTGCGATCACACCTCCAACCTCCGTCGCTGCAGAAAATAACGCAGCGGTTTTGCCACGCACTACTTGAAGGTAAACGGCCTCATCCGTTCGCAGATCGCGTGAAGCACTGAGTTGAAGTACCTCGCCTTCGGCAATAGTAGCGGCTGCGTTGGACAAAATATCAAGTACCCGCAAGGAGCCAGTTTCGACCATTAATTGGAAAGCGCGTGCAAACAAATAGTCCCCGACAAGAACGCTGGATTTGTTGTCCCAAAGCAGATTTGCTGTAGGTCGCCCTCGGCGCTTTGCGCTCTCGTCAACCACATCGTCATGCAGAAGTGTCGCGGTATGAATGAACTCCACTGTAGCTGCTAGATGTACGTCAAAGGCGCCGCTATATCCGCACAAATCAGCGCTGGCCAAGGTCAGCATAGGCCGCAGGCGCTTTCCACCCGCTTCAACCAAATGCGCCGTTACCTCGGGTATGCGCGGCGCATGCTGCGAGGCCATCCGATCGCGGATCAATACACTCACGTCCTTGAGTTTTGCATCAAGGTGGCTCGCTAACGCTTCGTGTGGTTTATCGGTGGTGGTATCCAGACCCATTATTCTTCTGCTGCGCCTCAAACTCCGAAGTCATAGCTCGACATGCTGACCCATATATTCTTATGTATTTACAATGAAACACCTGCTTAGCACTACTGATCCCACGATTGTGGCTTTTGCCAAAGCATTACTTCAAGGTGAGGGTATAGACTGCTTTGAAATGGACGTAAACATGAGCATTTTGGAAGGCGGTATTGGTGTTTTTCCACGTCGCTTGATGGTCGCGGACGAAGACTTGCTAGACGCGCAGCGCACGCTTCTCGACAATGGTATCGAACTTAATGACAAATGACTCACAGGATTTGACCTGTGATGCGTTCCTCGGCGGACAACTTAATATATGGCAGCCGAAGAATGGCTATCGCGCGGGCATTGATCCAGTACTTCTTGCTGCGTCCGTTGCGGCCACATCAGGTGAGGAACTGCTAGATTTGGGCTGCGGTGTGGGTGTCGCAGCTCTCTGCGCGACAAGACGTGTGGCGGGACTGCGCGTTACGGGACTTGAGTTACAACCGCTTTATGCGGAATTGGCTCGTAGGAACGCGCACGAAAATAACGTGGACTTTCACGTTATCGAAGGTGATCTAGCAAATTTGCCCCTCGATCTCAAAGAGCGACAGTTCAACCATGTAATCGCTAATCCACCTTACTTCGATCGCAAGCATAGCCAACCATCGGCAAATCAAGAACGCGAAGCGGCACTTGGGGAGAGCACACCCTTAAGCACCTGGGTGAAGATCGCTGCTCAACGGACCAAACCTAAAGGCTACGTAACTTTCATCCTGCGAACAGAACGCCTGCCAGAGTTTCTGACAGAGGCAGATAAGCGTCTTGGTAGTTTTCAGCTTCTTCCCTTGATTCCTCACTCAGGACAAGAATCGCGATTGATACTGATCCGGGGACGGCGTGATGGGCGCGCCGCATTTCGTCTGCATCCTGGCTGGATCTTACATGAAGATGAAGTTCTAACCAAAAGTACAAAAAATTATACAAAAGCGACAAATTCAATTCTGAGAGATGGAAAAAGTCTCTCGTTTATTCAATAAATTTACTTATTCTAAAAACCTCTTCTAATCACTGACCCTTATCGCGCGTGACAAAACTGCAATTTTGTGATGCACTGATAATTGGTTGAAACAAGATGAGAGGAGATGCCGTAATGTCGATGGTTTCGCATGTCGAGGAACTGAGAAGAAAACACCAAATACTCTCTGACAAAGTTGAAGAAATTCAACGGTCTCCTGGTTCAAGCGACTTTGAAATCTCGGATCTCAAAAAACAAAAACTGAAGCTCAAAGAAGAGATTGAGCGACTTAGCGTCTCGGTCTAGGCCGGGGTGACATCGCGGGGGTCGATGAGCTCAAACTGCCCATCGAATGACTCGGAACCCGCAACCTGATCAAAGAGCCATTGCCGAAACGCAGCAACGTGCGGTCGGTTCAATGTTTCTTTTGTACTTACAAATCGATAACTCGCTAGCGTTCCAAGCCCTATGTTAAAAGGTGCGATAAGCCTACCATCGCTTAAAAATCTGCTTGCAAAAACAATTCTTGCTAACACGACACCTGCACCTGAAAGCGCGGCATCTATCGCGTGGTCTGCTTGGGAATAGTGTTGCCCCGCCCAATCTCTTGGCTCATGGCCTGCGGCGCGAAACCACGCTGGCCAATCGACCGGTGGATCGAGAAAACGAATATCATCCTGATGAATTAGCGGCATTTGATAGAGACCATCGACGCCAGAGTAACGACTGGCCAATTCGGGCGTCATTACTGGGGTGACCCAGTCTTGCATCAGAGTTTCGACCGAAAGACGGGGATCATCACTCCCATATCCAAAACGGATCGCGACATCTACCTCCGACCGCGTCAAATCAACTGTGGTCAAGCTGGCACTTAGGCGAAGTTCAATCTCGGGATGCGCTTGGACAAAGCTATAAAGTCGGGGTGCAAGCCATGTTGCGGTAAAGGAGGGCCCAGCAGTGACAGTGAGTGTGTTCTGATCATTGACGCGCTGCGCGGAACGCCAGGCAGCACCTAGTGCTTCGAAACCATCGCGCGCGCCGGGCGCGAGTATCGCACCGGCCTCGGTCAGTTCAACCGCGCGATTGAGACGCTTAAAAAGCGGCGCTCCAAAGTGCTCCTCCAAAGTCTTGATCTGAAAGGAAAGCGCTGCTGGCGTAACGCTTAGTTCCTCAGCGGCTTTTTGGAATGACATATGCCTGGCGGCGGCATCAAAAGCGCGCAAAGCGGTTAAGGGTGGAAGTCGTTCTGCCATTTTTCACTTAAAATTTTCTTAACTGAAATCTGAAAAACTCTCGTTTGTAAACTATTTTCATAGACGCCATATAATTATCACAACAGAAATTCAAAAGGTGCCACTATGTTTGAGACCGCAACCGATAAACAGCTCCGCGATGCGTACCGGGCTGCACATGAAGCCCGCGCCGAAGCTATCACTGATTTTTTCTCCTGGATGCGCGGCAAGCGTAATAGCTGATCGATCATATCCTCCCGATCGTTGCAAGAAACGGTGGATTAAGAAAGGGCCGGTCATTTGACCGGCCCTTCGGAACTTTGAAGACCTCAGAATTAAACGAAGAACTGCGCTCCATTTGAGGAGATTGTTGACCCGTTGATAAAACCGGAATTCTCGGATGCTAGGAAGGCGACGCAGTGAGCGATCTCTTCCGGTGTACCGAGACGACCAGCGGGGATACCTGCAATGATTTTGTTGCGGATTTCCTCGTCGATGGCCATCACCATTTCCGTACCGATGTAACCCGGGCAGACCGCGTTGGCGGTGATCCCTGCCCGCGCACCTTCCTGAGCCAACGACTTGACGATACCCAAATCGCCAGCCTTGGTCGCAGCGTAGTTAACCTGGCCGAACTGCCCTTTCTGACCATTTATCGAGCTGATCACGATGACACGGCCAAACTTGCGCTCACGCATGCCGGGCCAGATCGGGTGCACCGTATTGAAGACGCCCGTCAGGTTGGTGTCGATAACCTCATGCCATTTTTCAGGCGTCATTTTGTGAAACGGAGCGTCCCGAGTAATACCAGCATTCGCGACAACCGTATCGATTGGACCGAGATCGGACTCTACCTGAGCAATACCGGCAGCGCTCGCCTCGTAATCGGCCACGTTCCACTTGTAGGTTTTGATACCGGTGTCCGCAGTAAATGCCGCGGCCTTTTCGTCATTGCCTGCATAGGTTGCGGCCACATTGTAGCCTTCCGCCTTCAGCGCCTTAGAAATCGCCTCTCCAATACCTCTGCTACCGCCGGTGACCAGTGCTGTTCGTGCCATGTCTCGTCTTCCTTCTTGTCTCTTAAGTTTGGGCTCTCAGCGCTCAACGCACATTGCTACGCCCATGCCACCACCAATACAAAGTGTGGCGAGGCCCTTTTTGGCGTCGCGGCGTTTCATCTCAAAAAGCAACGTGTTGAGCACCCTACAGCCAGACGCGCCGATCGGATGACCGATGGCGATCGCGCCGCCATTGACGTTTACGATCGCAGGGTCCCAACCCATGTCTTTATTTACAGCACAAGCCTGAGCCGCAAAAGCTTCATTAGCTTCCACTAGATCTAGATCACCAACACTCCAGCCAGCTTTGTCGAGCGCTTTGCGACTTGCGTGAATTGGACCCACGCCCATGATTGAAGGGTCCAAGCCCGCGGTGGCGTAGCTCACTATCCGCGCCAGCGGTTCAACGCCTCGCTTTTCCGCTTCCTCGGCGCTCATTAGCAACACCGCAGCAGCACCGTCGTTGATGCCCGAAGCGTTAGCGGCAGTAACGGAACCTTCCTTGGTAAAGGCAGGGCGCAGTTTCTGCATGTTCTCAATGGTAGCGCCATGACGAATATATTCGTCTTTGTCGACCACGATATCGCCCTTGCGAGTCTTCACTGTGAATGGGATCACTTCATCATCAAAATTGCCCGCTTTCTGTGCAGCTTCGGCCTTGTTCTGGCTGGCCACCGCGAACTCATCCTGCATCTCACGGGTGATTTGCCATTGATCAGCGACGTTCTCAGCGGTCTGGCCCATGTGATAGCCGTTAAAGGCATCCCACAGTCCATCTTTAATCATCGTGTCAATGTACTTCAGATCACCCATTTTGTGACCCGCTCTCAGATGAGCGGCATGGGTCGAGAGTGACATGTTTTCTTGACCACCGGCAGCAACGACATCTGCATCACCTAGCATGATATGCTGCGCGCCAAGCGCAACCGCACGAAGACCGGAACCGCAGACCTGGTTGATGCCCCAAGCCGCACTTTCAATCGGCAAACCGGCATTTACGTGCGCTTGACGCGCCGGATTCTGACCCTGTGCGGCTGTCAGCACCTGACCCATGATTGTCTCGCTGACATCGTTCTTTTCTACACCAGCACGTTCGACAACAGCTTCGAGCACTGCTGCGCCTAAATCGTGCGCTGGAGTTCCCGCAAACGAGCCCGAAAAAGAACCCACAGCTGTTCGAGCCGCAGACGCTATAACTACGTTGGTCATGTGATCCTCCGACTAAATCCATTAGGTGAGGAAAACCAGACAACGCATTCAACGCGAAGAATCCCCACAGCTACAGGCGTCTTAACCCAGACGCCGCAGTGCGGCAAGCAAGGCGGTCAATATCGGCTTATGCGGTCGCTTTTTCTTTACTTTTCGTCAGCCAAGGTGGGTTCACGGTGGGCGCGCCGAAGAAGTATCCTTGCATACAATCAACACCCGAGGTTTGCAGCCATTCAACGTCCTTCGGACGCTCGACGGCTTCCGCAACGGTAATCAAGTCAAACTGATGCGCCACCGAGATTATTGCCTGCGTAACGACTTGATTGTCCGCGTTGTCGGCCACACCACGAATAAACTGACCGTCGATTTTCAAGATATCGAACTGAAAATCCTTCAAATAGCGGAACGATGTGTAACCAGAACCAAAGTCATCAATCGCAAAGCTCACGCCCTTCTGCTGAAACTCTGACATAAAAGAAACGACCAACTCCGGCACGACCATGGCTGAGGTTTCCGTGACCTCAAGGATGAGTCGTTCTGCGATCGTGGGATCCTGGGCCAATCCTCGTCTGAAGGATCGCATCCAACGAGGGTATCCAATGGAACGCGCCGACATGTTAATCGACAGGCGCAAGTCCGGATTGAGCCGCAGTGTTCGCAGACCTTGTTCCAGCGACAAACAGTCTATGACCCTGCCTGTCTCTGTCGGCTCGATTGCGTTAATGAAATCGCGTGCTGGGATAATCCGGCCAGACGCATCAAGCACACGCGCCAATCCCTCGTAGAATGCAGGCTGGGAAGGATTGGCGATTGGCACCACAGATTGGTAGGCCAGCATGACCTGCTTATGACGCACAGCGTTTATCACCATATCGACGACAGCCTGATCTCGCGCCGTCACTGCGTACGCCAAAGGATTGTGGTGGCCTGCTGGAACATCAGCCCAGTTGAAATGATCTTTTCCCATTAAAAAGTCTCCGCGCTCGGTTGGTGAAAATTGCACCACGGCGGCTAAAGAACTGTTAAAGTTAAAACTCGAACGTTTACGGCAATTCACGCACTTAAAAAAGCGGCATTGAGTGGAGAAACACATGGAAAGATGTGGCTGGGTCGGGGACGACGCGCTTTACCAAAGCTATCACGACGAGGAATGGGGAGTGCCGGAAAGAGACGGCAGAAATCTCTGGGAAAAGCTGATCCTAGAGGGCTTTCAAGCAGGCTTGAGCTGGATCACGATCTTGCGCAAGCGCGAGGGTTTCCGGCAAGCATTTCAAAGATTTGACCCCAATATCATTGCGACATGGGGCGAAGCCGAGGTCGCTCGACTGCTAAAGGATCCTGGTATAGTGCGTCACCGCGGAAAGATCGAGGCAACAATTTCAAACGCACGCGTTTGGCAGTCGATTGAAGCAGAGCAAGGCTTTGCTGACTACCTTTGGAAATACGTCGACGGAAAACCGATCACGAACCAATGGCGCGATCTGTCCCAAGTGCCGGCCAAGACAGAAATTTCCGAGGCAATTTCGAAAGATTTGAAGAAACGCGGCTTTAAATTTTGCGGACCGACAATTGTGTATGCGTTTATGCAAGCGTCAGGCATGGTGAACGATCACCTGATAAACTGCCCTTGGCATCAGAAAACCAAATCCCTGCAATAATTGGACCGCAGGGCTCACCACACCTTTCAGGCCAATGCAAATGTTCCAAGTTGGTAACTATGGCTTGATCGACAAACAGCTGAATTCAACCTATATACCGCTGACCAAGCCAAACTGAGCCAGGATCATGAGCCAAACCGCACCGATAACCCAGGATGTGTTGACCATTCCTCGCAAATTGCCAGACGGTCCGGTGAACCTGGTTGGTTTGACGCGCGAGGGCTTACGCGAAACCCTGATCGCCCATGGAACGCCTGAAAAACAGGCGCGCATGCGCACCGGTCAAATCTGGCAGTGGATTTATCAATGGGGCGTGCGGGACTTTCATGCCATGACAAACCTGTCAAAGGCGTATCGCGCGGAACTGGCTGAAAAATTCATCATAGAAGTGCCCGAGATCGTCAGCCGTCAGATTAGTGCAGATGGCACGCGCAAATATCTGGTGCGGATCGCTGGAGGGCATGAAGTTGAGGTCGTCTACATCCCCGAAGTCGATCGCGGTACGCTTTGCATCAGCAGCCAGGTTGGCTGCACGCTGACCTGCACTTTCTGCCATACCGGCACGCAGAAGTTTGTCCGGAACTTAACTGCTGGTGAAATCGTCGGGCAGATTATGCTCGCGCGTGATGATCTCGGCGAATGGCCGGAGCAAGGGAAAGGCAGCGGTGAAAAGCCACGCCTTCTGTCTAACATCGTGCTGATGGGCATGGGCGAGCCACTATACAACTTTGATAACGTGCGCGACGCAATGAAAGTTGCCATGGATGGCGAAGGCATTAGCCTTTCACGGCGTCGCATCACGCTTTCGACCAGTGGGGTGGTGCCGCAGATAGCCAAAACCGCTGAAGAGATTGGATGCATGCTTGCGGTGAGTTTTCACGCAACCACCGACGACGTCCGCAACATACTCGTTCCTGTTAATAGAAAATGGAACCTCGAAGTGTTGCTCGAAGCGCTGCGTGAATATCCCAAAGTCTCAAACTCTGAGCGGATCACGTTTGAATACGTAATGCTGAAGGACGTCAATGATAGTGATGAAGACGCTCGACGTCTTGTCAAACTGATCCGTGGCATCCCAGCCAAGATAAACCTGATACCGTTCAACGAGTGGCCAGGCTCGCCCTATGAGCGCAGCGATTGGTCTCGCATCGAACGTTTCGCTGACATTATCCACAAGGCTGGATATGCAAGCCCGATCAGAACCCCACGTGGTGAGGACATTATGGCTGCCTGCGGACAGCTTAAGTCGGCGACGGAACGCGCAAAGAAATCAAAGCGAGAGATAGAAGCGGAAGCAGGTTTGCGATAAGCCTGAATTCGTGTTTCCGCAAAGCGCGTTGCACGAGCTCCTGGGGCTAGAAAGCTACTTTATTATGCGAAGGTTGTCAGCGCCGTAAACATGCTCGTAGGACCACGGCAATCCTGCAAGCTTCCAGGCGTTAGCGACGTTGAAACCAGGCTTGTCATCGCCCGGATAACCATCGGGGATATGCCAGACATTAGTGAAGCCCGCGTCATAGAGTTTGATGGCTGCCAAAGCAGAACGCATACCTGAACCACAGGTCAGAATGATCATGTCTTCCTTCGACATACCCTCTCGAGACAGCACCGCATCCATTTCAGCAATGAAATCAGGATTGTCCTTAAGGCGCCACTGTTTGATTGTCTCGTCAAATTCGGTGCTTTGAGCGCGAACTGGAACAATTGCGTCGAGAAACACAGGGTGCCCATAAAGGCTAATTTCGACCGGGTCTCTAACGTCCACAAAAACAATGTCTGGCTTGTGCAGTAATAGTTCGTAAGCCTCATGCGAGGTCATGTATTTTTTCTGCGGCGTCGTTTTGATCTCGATGACTGATGTGGGTTTTAGATTGGATTCAAATTCTATTGCTTCCACGACAGTCGGACAGAGCAACACGCCGATCATGAAAAGCCTTCTCAGCTTCATTACATCCCCATTTTCCCAGCAGCCATTATGCGTATTTTGTACGCTTATTTACCTTTGGGTAACTGCTCGCGTGGCGCGAGTCAATAACTGTGTACCCTGTACGAAACAATGTGAATTCAGGTTAAGCTAAGCAGTTCTAGTGAAACTAAAAATACATCGTGACTCAGGAGCTTAAATGCATCTCTTTTAAAGAGACTTTGGTAGAGAACAAAACATAAATTTTTAAACTGTTACGAGCAATTTTCAACATATCATGACCGCGCTTCCAAGACTGGACTTTAACGTTCTGAAATCCGGGAAAGCGCCTTAGCCAAGAAGATTTCAATCAGGCTTGCAAGCGTTGTTGCAAAATCCGAAATGTATCCATTTCATCAACCATCTTCTTGATGAACTCGATCAAACCAAGCGCGTCACCTCCAAAGTTTTTGTAATAAAGCGCCTTTAACAGGTGGAGTGTCGTCGGGTTGATGATATCAGGATTGTCGACGAAAAATGTATCCATGGACCAATCCGGAAAACATCTTTTGACGCTCGGTTGATCAACCAGCTTGTTCACCACACGGTGGCGCCTGTCAAACTCCAGGGCGTTATAAAGCCCACGGATGTCTTCTTCGTTGCCTTCAATAGTCTGAAAGAAATGGTCGTTTTGATAAAACAAAACGCCAGTAATACTGTTTTCGTTATTATAAACGCGTGCCGAGTTAGCGATCGACGCGAGTTCTGAGTGGATGTGCTCGGATGGAATCAGGGACTCTGACACGTAAGATATTATATGCATTGCGGCGCTTTCTTTGTCTCAAAACAGCAACCGCTAGCCCCGATTCACCAGCGTTAGAGAGAGACAAACACGTCCAACGTATTGTGGCAAATCACAAATTGAGCTCCCCGGGCCTCTAATGCAGAGCGAACCGAGTTCAGAGAGGATTCTCTTACAGGCACATCGGCCTCAATACGAACAATCGTCGCTTTATTCACGCCCGCAAGGTTCGCTAACTCTCTCACTGTCAAATTCAACCCGGCGCGCGCCATGCGAAGATGGCTGGCATTCACCGACTTTGCAGGTTCCAAAGTGGTACTCATTTGTTAAATTCATTCTGTGTCCGCGATGGCATAGCTTCAAATGGTATGCCGTGGAGACACTACCATCTGCGGTAATTAAAAACAATCCAGATAGTACATTGTACGCAATCAAACTCGTACAAGACAGCGCGATCAACTCTGCCTTATTTGTCCATTTTGCCCCTAAATTTTCCTCAGCTCGTCTAATTTCAGGTCAAGTCTCGCCACATGGCAATCCTAGTTTTTATCACAGAAATTACCTGTAGAGGGATGAAACCAATGGAAAGAAACAGCTCCAACAGTGAGATTCGTAACTTCGTCATGCGCGAACGCGATCTGGCCGTCTCAGAACGTGAATGGAAGTTCCGCCTGCGCGGTTACGGTTTTGGTATTCGTGAAGCTGGCGAAGCTCGCATCATCACATCGCTGCTCGGTGGAAAAGATATCTGCACGATTGCTGCGTAAGCCTACGTTAACAATTTTTTAGCCTTGCGCTCTGACCTTTCGCACGCTTGGGTGCCGATGCACCTGCGGAGGGTCGAGAATGAGCGAAACAGTACTGGGTATCATTGGCGGCTCAGGCATTTACAGCATTGAAGGTCTGGAAAATGCAGAGTGGCAGACGGTCGATACACCGTGGGGTGCCCCATCTGATCAACTCCTGACCGGCAGCCTGAATGGTCTGCGCATGGTATTTTTGCCCCGTCACGGACGCGGCCACACCCATTCCCCGACATCCCTACCCTACCGCGCGAATATCCACGCGCTCAAAAGCTTGAACGTCACAGATCTAATCAGTGTATCGGCGTGCGGTTCTTTCCGAGAAGAAATGAAGCCCGGCGATTTTGTGATCGTGGATCAGTTCATTGATCGCACCTTCGGACGGGAAAAATCCTTCTTCGGTGCCGGATGCGTAGCGCATGTAAGTGTCGCTCACCCGACATGTCCACGCCTAGGACAAGCCTGTTTTGAAGCGGTGCAAAAGGTAGGCGTCAATGTACATTCTGGTGGCACGTACCTTGTGATGGAAGGCCCACAATTCAGTACCTTAGCTGAGTCCAAGCTCTACAGAGAGCAATGGGGATGCGATGTGATCGGTATGACGAACATGCCAGAGGCCAAACTCGCCCGTGAAGCAGAGATTTGTTACGCAACTGTGGCCATGGTCACTGATTATGACAGTTGGCATCCCGATCACGGCGAAGTCGACGTATCGGAAATCATTGCAACTCTGATGGGCAACGCAGCTAAAGCTCGGGAGATGGTGAGCCTACTATCTCAGATAATCCCAGTGGAACGCACACTTTGCCCGCATGGATGTGATCGCGCACTGGAAAATGCAGTGATCACGGCGCCTGAAGCACGCGACCCCGCTATGGTCGCAAAACTCAAAACTATTGCAGGCAGAGTATTGTGAGGATGCATCGATGAGTTTTGAACTTTGGTTAACCTTCGTGGCTGCATCCACCGCTCTTCTGCTCATACCGGGCCCTACGGTGCTTTTGGTTATAACCTATGCCTTGAGCCGTGGGCGCGGTGTTGCTCTGGCCTGTGCCGGAGGCGTAGCACTTGGCGATCTGATCGCCATGTCCGCCTCTTTGGCCGGTCTCGGCGCATTGATCCTAGCATCCGCAAAACTGTTTTTGATTTTGAAATGGGTTGGCGCGATTTACCTGATTTGGTTGGGTTGGAAGCTTCTAAGGCAGGCCGGAACGAGTACCATTGATCCTGCGCAGGGCGGCGAAACGCATGATCGCAACGTCTTTTGGCATGCTGCCGCTGTCACCGCGCTCAATCCAAAGAGCATCGCTTTTTTTATTGCGTTCGTGCCGCAGTTTGTAAGTGCTGACCAGCCTCTTATGCCGCAGTTCAGTATTCTGGTAGGGACTTTCGTGGGACTGGCAGGATTAAATGCGCTCGCTTACGCACTTCTGGCTGATAGGTTGCGTAAAACGATCAATAGACCAGCGGTAAATCGCACCGTCACGCGCCTAGGCGGCTTTACATTGATCGGCATGGGAATCCTTACAGCAACCATAAGACGAGCCGCTTAGCTGGCTCAACTGTGCTTTTTGATGAACTTGCGAATAAAGCCGCGGATTTCACGAGCTGCAGTCGTATCCATATCGTGACACAGTTCGACAAACTGATTACGCTCTTCTTTGTTCACTCGCAAAACGAGTTGGCTGTTTTTCTCAGCTCGCTTTCTCTTTTCTTTTTTTGCCATTTAGGATCTTGTACGTCCCGCGTTACACCGTCTGTCGAGCATGCGACAGCTGCAAAGTATATACGGTGCATATACTTTTTGGCACAGGTTGCAAGCGCAGCCCGATCTACAACAATTAAATCCTTGAAAACTAAGCCGTCTTGCGCCAAACCAAGCGTTGGGAGTGCAAGCCGGAGCTAAATTATGCCTGATGCAAAGCACGTCAAAGACTACATCCGCAGTATCGTGGACTTCCCTCAAGAAGGCATTGTTTTCCGTGATGTCACCACGCTTTTTGCTGATCCGCGCGGGTTTCGGATCGCCGTGGATCAACTGCTACACCCCTTTGCCGGATCAAGGATAGACAAAGTGGTCGGCCTTGAAGCGCGCGGTTTCATTCTTGGAGGCGCTGTTGCGCACCAACTTTCCGTTGGATTTGTCCCGATCCGTAAGAAGGG
Source organism: Pseudomonadota bacterium (assembly GCA_039180185.1). Lineage (GTDB taxonomy): Bacteria > Pseudomonadota > Alphaproteobacteria > Rhodobacterales > Rhodobacteraceae > Roseovarius. The sequence continues at coordinate 13,450 of JBCDDS010000008.1, forward strand.
TAAACTGCCGGGTGCTGTTATCTCAGAAGAGTATCAGCTCGAATACGGCGAAGCTATCGTAGAGGTGCATGATGATGCTATCTCACCAGGCGAAAAGATACTTCTTGTGGACGACCTGTTGGCAACCGGCGGCACTGCCGAGGCTGGGATAAAGCTCGTTGAACGTTTGGGCGGCGAGATTCTTGGCTGCGCATTTGTAATTGACCTGCCGGATTTGGGTGGGCGTCAAAGGATCGAGGCACTGGGGATGGATGTGCACGTTCTGTGCACGTTCAACGGCCACTGATCGCTCGGATGTTTACTGTTCGCCATACCACGTATCGATAATCTCGATCGCCTCATCAGCAGTTTCTACAAATTGAAACAGGTCTAGGTCTTCTGGAGAAATTGTACCTGCGTCCGAGAGCGCCTCCCAATTAATTATACTACGCCAAAACTCTTCGCCAAAAAGTAGGAACGGAACAGGCTCCATGCGCTGGGTTTGAATAAGGGTGAGTGACTCAAAAAGCTCGTCCAGCGTGCCAAAACCGCCAGGGAAACAGCAAACTGCCTTTGCGCGCATGAGAAAATGCATTTTTCTAATCGCAAAATAGTGGAAGTTGAAACACAATTCCGGTGTCACATACTCATTGGGCGCCTGCTCGAATGGCAACACAATGTTCAGGCCTATTGATGCACCGCCTGCATCAACCGCTCCACGGTTTCCCGCTTCCATAACGCCCGGGCCACCGCCAGTGACCACTACGTTTTCGCGTCCATCACTACTCTTAGATTTTTCCGTCATCAGGCGCGCAAATACCCGTGCTTCCTCATAATACTTGGACAAGTTGGAAAGCGTTTGAGTTCTTGCGTCGTCCTTCCTCACTGGATCGGGAATACGTGCACCTCCGAACAAAACAATCGTACTTTCAATCCCGTGTTCATTCAGGCTCATTTCAGGCTTAAGCAATTCCAATTGTAGTCGAACAGGTCTTAATGCAGGTTGGCAAAGGAAGTCAGGATCCGAAAAAGCGAGCCTGTACGCGGGTGCTCTAGTCTGCGGCGTATCCGGCGAGTGCTTCGCTGTTTCCATATCTTCATGGGAAGAACGCATTTTGTGGTGGCGATGGGTGCTCATAATCAAATCCCTTTAAACGATTTGCACATTCCGACGGACACTGACACGTCAAGCTCGCAACGGGAAGAGACGAGTTGACTTGATTGATGAGACAGCGAAAGACTTCTTGGCGACTTGGAGTAATGAAGGTCTTGCTTTGCTGAAACATCCTGACAGTTTGTTGCGACTTAAGCCCGAGATTTCAAAGGCGTGCAGTCGCATTGAGCGCTATGTTCGCCGAACGCCCTCGGTGAAGGTGGATTGCGGCTTGGGATATCTTCTCGAACTGAAACTTGAACAATTCCAGTACACTGGGTCTTTTAAAGCTCGGGGCGCGTTTAACACGATGCTTTCAGAGCCAGTTCCCGACGGCGGACTGGTTGCTGCCTCTGGCGGCAATCACGGTGCTGCAGTGGCATACGCTGCAACAACCCTGGGACATAAGGCGCACATTTTTGTTCCGGAAATTGCCGGACCGTCGAAGATTGCACTTATTGAGCGCACTGGTGCTGATTTAACAGTGGTTGACGGACTATACTCAGACGCGCTTAAAGCAGCGCTTGACTACGAGTCTGAGACCGGCGCCATGCAAATCCATGCTTATGATGCGGAAGCCACCGTCATCGGCCAAGGTACATGTATGGCAGAGTGGGAAACACAAGGTCTGGAAGCGGACACAGTTCTGATAGCTGTGGGTGGCGGCGGACTTATCTCTGGAGCCATGGCTTGGTTGCAAGGCGCGCGAAAAGTTGTTGCCGTTGAACCAGAGAGATGCTGCGCTTTGCAACAGGCGCGAGCCCAGGGCGCGCCAGTCGACGTTAGTGTTTCTGGTATTGCCGCCAATGCATTGGGTGCGAAGCGGATCGGCGATATCTGCTTCAAACTGGCTGAAACCCAAGAAATTGAAACAGTTCTTGTAAGTGATGAGCACATCCAAATGGCTCAATCTCTGTTGTGGCAAGACTTGAGGATTCTCGTTGAGCCCGCTGGAGCCACCGCTCTTGCCGCCCTGATGTCTGGCGCATACGCGCCAGCCAAAGAGGAACGTGTGGCCGTGTTACTCTGTGGTGGAAATGTCTCCAACGATCCATTGGCTTGATTGAATGGCATATGCTTGCGCCCATTGTGACCTGGCTGTATTGGCCTTTTAAGTACTCACGCCAGGAGGCCAGGCCATGTCAATCGCCCAACTCGAAACCGCAATTGAGGCCGCGTGGGAGGCCCGCGATACGATTTCACCTGACACCAAGGGCGAGACACGCGAAGCGATTGAGGACACCCTGAATTCTTTGGACTCTGGCGCACTACGCGTGGCGGAAAAGCAAACCGACAATAGCTGGCACGTAAACCAATGGGCCAAAAAAGCAGTGCTTCTTGGCTTTCGCATCAAGGATATGGAGCCGCAAGCAGGCGGGCCACAAGGATCCGCTTGGTGGGACAAGGTTGATAGCAAGTTCTACGGATGGGGCGACAATCAATGGAAGGCCGCGGGATTTCGAGCTGTGCCCAACTGTATCGTGCGTAAATCGGCCTACATCGCTCCAGGCGTGGTCTTGATGCCCTCCTTTGTTAATCTCGGCGCATACGTGGATGAAGGCACTATGGTTGATACCTGGGCCACGGTAGGCAGCTGCGCGCAAATCGGAAAAAACGTGCATCTATCGGGTGGGGTCGGTATCGGCGGAGTTCTAGAACCCATGCAAGCTGGTCCAACCATCATTGAGGACAACTGCTTTATCGGCGCACGCTCCGAAGTTGTTGAGGGCTGCATAGTCCGCGAAGGTTCCGTCTTGGGTATGGGGGTTTTCATTGGACAGTCTACCAAAATCGTGGATCGCGAGACGGGCGAGGTGATGTATGGCGAGGTTCCACCGTACTCTGTCGTAGTAGCGGGCTCCATGCCTTCTAAGAACGACATCAACCTATATTGCGCTGTGATCGTTAAGCGTGTCGATGAGCAGACCCGGTCGAAAACAGGGATTAATGAGCTTTTGCGGGACTAATCGCAGCACCGAAAAGGCTGATCACGTGACGAAAAACAGAAAGCAGCAACAAGTCTACACACTGCTGGTAGAAATCGGTCGGAAGGCGGGTGATGGCCTACCTGATAGCTCAACCGGTGGCGCTTTGATGGTTTATGCCGCTGGTCATGATGAGGCTGAAGCGGTGCGCGAAGCAGTGGCCACGCTGAAACAAGCGGACACCGCTCCCCTGAACGTTACCGGTTACGGAAGCCTTGCCGAGCGGGAAGCGGACGGACATGACATCGATGTTGAGGAACGCGCCTTAATGCAGCGTGCGTTAGATGAAAATGTGGTGATCGTGGCGCAGATGACGCCCTTCTTCGAAGACGAGTGACGCTCAGGCCGCTCTTGTCATTGCAAGAGTAACGGCCTCGAATGGTTTAAGCACTGGCCAAACGGGCTTTGCGTGTTCTGGAAGCCTAGACCGGTCAAACTGAGCCAAAACACTTTTAGCCAGCGCATCAGGTTTGCGTCTAAGACGGCCAACATAAAGGCTTTCAATTGGGCAATCCCCGGACAAAATTACCTCATGGCCAGGTAATAGCAGATGGTAGTACGTCACAAGATCGGGACCTCGCGCCAAAAACGCGGATCGGTCATTCACGAGGTGCCGTGCTGGAACAAGAACCGCTTCGCGGCCAAACATGTATTCGACCTGACTGCCGTTCATAACCAAACGCTGCTGAGGACTGACGACAATATCCTGCCGCAGGCCAAAATACGGTGCGCGCAGCCGGATCGGCCGGAAACTTCCTTTGGCCGGAACGGTCCGTTTAATTACCTGCAGAACCGGAACATTATCGCCGTCATAGGTGACGACATTATCTCCGCGTCGAATGGTTGCAGCTGTCTTTATGCCATCGACTGTTCTGATTGGAACATCAGCGGTGAGGGCAGGCATCGGTCCTACAGGCTCAATCATATCTGACACAGCAACAAACGTAACTTCTTCATCTATGTCGCAATGACAGCCTAGGCCAAGTGCTGTGTTCAGATCATCCATGCGTACTGGGAGCGGGTCACTTAACTCAACGGACTGTAATTGATCCGACTCAGGTCGTTCTAAAGTAAGTCGTGCCCAGCCCGCTTCACTGTCCCAAGAGTACGTAAGAAGCAGAACATCAAGCCTTCCATCGGCCACATATGGCATCGTTGCGTGTACAAGTTCCTCGCCCGCGGAATCGACCATAATGAGGCCTCCACGCGGCAATGCTTGCACAGAGAAGCGCCCGTTTTTAGGCCATGAACGATCAAACGAAAACAAGGTTTGTGGACGAGCTTCTGCCGACGCGCGTGTTTCAACAACAATGCTCCCGCGCATCAGCCATTCGTGTGGCATATCACAGTTCGATTGTTGCTTTGGTTTGAACCAGCCCCCGTGTTTATTGCGAAGTCCGATCCACGCCATAACGTTAGGCCGCCCATTTCTGTGACAGCACTCGGGCTTCATGCTGCCTCAACATCCGCCTGGCTGCGGGGCTGTAACCTTCGGCCGTTTCGGGATCAATCTCCGGGAACAGCGCGCAGATCTCGTTCAGAATATCTGCTTCAAAACTCGCCTTTATCTGGGGGCCAGGCAAAAAGCTTTCCGTCGGAAGGCCTTCGGAAAAAACAACCTGATGGCGATCAAATAGCAGGTGAAAGTAGTCCACTTGCTCAGTCTCCAAGCGTCGAACACTATGGCCGTTTACTAGGTCCTTAGCGGCGACGAGCACCTCTGCGTCGCCGAATAGGAGTTCCGCAAGGCTGTCTTTTACCAAAACGCGATGCAACGGCGATAAGTATATTTCCCGATGCTGGCCAAAGGTATTCTCTCGAATATAAATCGGGGCAAAATCACCCTTGCCTTCAACTTCACGATTGCCGACCCAACGCAGCGGACGCAGACCTTCATCACGGGTCATTATCAAGTCCCCGGGCCGAAGGGCTTCGACTGGACGATCTCCAAACTCCGTTTCAATCAGTGTGCCTCGCACAAAACAGGGCACCGAGTTGAGCGTGACGAAGCCTACGTCAGTGGCGCCCGTCGTGCTCTCTATTTCATAGGTAAAGTTAACCGTCTCAACATCACCGTCGCCATCAACGGTAATAGTGCCGTCACCATTGACTGTGATGGTCTGACCAGTGCTGAGAACAAAGGAGCCGCCGCCGGGCGGGACAGTTTGACCGTTGATCTTACTGATGGAAAGCGTACCGCCCGTTGCATTCACGTCATTGGCAAGCAAATCGAGTGTTCGCGAACCGGTCGGAAAAAGATTGGACACGTCGTCATTGGCAACAATTGTGGTTTGAACACTATCGCCGGCGATCAATAGCGTTGAGTCGAAATTGTTATCCGCGACGTCGGCGATGCCAATTCTGATAGAATTTGTTTGTCCACTTATTACCGGAATGGTCAATGTCATGGTTACGGAAAAACCATCCATTTCGGTGTTGAACTGGTCAGCGGTATTGTCATTGAACAAGTTTGCGTTTGATGGATCTACCAAGTTACCTGGATCAACGTCGCCGTCGCCGACAGATAGATCCACCAATGTCCCATTGACCCATACTCCGATGAAGTCTTGGAAAGCGCCTGTGGCAAACTCTGGAAATTCTTCTGACGCAAAGACGAATTGCATCGTCATGACGTCGCCGCTTGGAATAAAGTCGACGTCTAGAAAGGATGCATCAAACGTATTTGTTCCAGCTGCCGCATTGAACTCTGCGACGTTGTTAGGACCGCTTGAAGCTGTCGTCGTATTCGTTCGCAAGTTCGATTGAGCGGCGTTATTGTTAGTAAATCCACGCAAATCACCTGTTGAGAACAAAACCCCCGTGTCACCGGGTGTAACTTCCGGAGAGATCGCGTCGCCATTTGTATATATTCCGGAGGAATCTGGATCGCCCGTGTAGGACGCCGTTAGAACTTGTACGCCATCACCAAAGATCGTCTCGGCCATCTGAATGGCCGTCGCAGATCTATTGATCGGAAGCTCCACGCCCGCAACCATAACTTCGCCCACCTCACTCTCGAGGTCAAAGCGATTGCATAAGTTGATGAATATGAGGTTACAAAAATGCGCATAAGGACCCTATCCTTAAGCACACATCACAGCCCCTATTTCTCTTGCTCTCGCCCTGCCTCGGGTCGTTTTTTTAGTTTGCTATCATGATTTGTATGCTTTGTTAAGCAAAACCAGTCGCCTTGAAGAGGTCGCGAATTGCGCTCAGATTGCAGGCAAGCTAGGCGTGTTTATGGATTAACCAAAGACTGCTATTACCGCCGCTATGACCACCGATCCTGTAGAACTTACAAAAGCCCTCATCCGCTGCCCATCTGTAACACCAGAGGAAGGTGGCGCGCTTGTCCTGCTACAAGATTTGTTGACCGAAGCCGGATTTAACGTCACTCGTGTCGACCGGAATGGTGTTGCCAATCTCTACGCGCGGTGGGGAGTGTTGGACGCAAAGCGCAGCTTCGGTTTCAACGGTCACACAGATGTCGTGCCGGTGGGAGATGAAACACACTGGCAATTTCCTCCATTCAGTGCACAGGAACATGATGCACACATCTGGGGACGAGGTGCGACAGATATGAAGTCCGCTGTTGCTGCATTTGCAGCCGCAGCTATGGACTTTGTTCAAGAAACGCCACCGGAAGGGGCGGTCATTCTTGCCATCACTGGTGATGAAGAAGGCGACGCAATTGATGGGACCACCGCCCTGCTCGACTGGATGCAAGCCAATGGGGAATCCATGGACGTATGTCTCGTCGGTGAACCCACATGCCCTGACAGCATGGGCGAAATGGCGAAGATCGGCAGACGCGGATCACTTTCTGCTTTCATTACGATCAAAGGGGTGCAGGGCCATTCCGCCTATCCGCATCTGGCGAAAAATCCACTTCCCGCGATGGCGTGGTTGGTGGATCACCTTTCGAGCGAGGAACTTGACCAAGGCACGAAGCATTTCGATCCTTCAAGCCTCGCAGTGGTCAACGTAGACACAGGGAACCCAACAACAAACGTGATTCCCGCCGAATGCAGCGCCACAATCAACATTCGCTTCAATGACGCTCATAGCGGAGCTAGCTTATCGGATTGGTTGAAAGAGCAACTTGATCATGTCGCGGAGAAATTCGATGTCCGGACAGGTATGGACATCAAGATTTCAGGGGAGAGTTTTGTCACACCGCCAGGTGCTTTGTCCGAACTCGTATGTAACGCTGTCGAACAGGAAACCGGCGTGACACCTGTTCTTTCCACATCGGGTGGAACCTCAGATGCACGCTTTATCAAGGATCATTGTCCAGTCATAGAGTTTGGCCTGGTTGGCAAAACCATGCATCAGGTCGATGAACGCGTCGAAGTCGCGCAGATCGAAACACTTAAATCAATCTACTCACGCATACTTCAAGACTACTTCAAATGATAACAAAGCAGCTCGTAGTTATGCTGAAGGAGCCTCGGCCCGGGCGGGTCAAAACCAGGCTTGGCCGCGATATTGGGATGACACAAGCAGCCTGGTGGTTTCGACATCAAACAACTGCATTGCTACGCCGTCTGGTGGACCCTCGCTGGCAAATCATACTAGCCGTGGCCCCGGATCATGAAGGATTAAAAAGCCGAGTCTGGCCCGGCGCGTTTGCGCGCATTCCTCAGGGTAACGGCAATCTAGGCACGCGCATGCTTCGTTTACTTTCTTCACTGCCACCCGGTCCGATTTGTATTATTGGTAGCGATATTCCAGATATCCAGAAGCACCACATAATGCAGGCCTTCGTCGCACTAAATGCGCATGATGCTGTTTTTGGCCCCGCGCCAGACGGAGGGTATTGGTTGGTTGGAATGAAACGAATATCGGGAATATCTGCTAAACTCTTCGAAGGCGTGCGTTGGTCCACGCCGCACGCGCTTGCGGATAGCCGGGCGAGTCTTGGCAATGCGCGTGTCGCGCTTGTTGAAACGCTCGGCGACATCGACACGCTCGACGATCTGCGGCGCTGGCAGGCGGGCAATCGTGGTGCTAGATAAACGCGATGAGTAACCTTCCGAGCAAATATCAAATCCTGCAGTGGATTGAAGATAATCCAACCTTAACCTCAAAACGCGACATCGCTAAGGCCTTCAAGATCAAGGGCTCAGCGAGGATTGACCTTAAGAGCATGCTTAAGGAACTGCAGGCCGAAGGGCATTTGGAGAAACATCGGAAGACTTATCGAGACCCCGACAAGCTACCGCCAGTGAGCGTACTTCAAATCATAGGGCTGACCCCAGATGGTGAGGTGTTGGCTCGTCCTCCAGAATGGCACGGTGACGGCCCAGAACCAGCCGTACTCATCCTGCCGCGAGCGTCAGATCCGGCACTTGGAGAAGGCGATCGCGTTTTGGCGCGGCTGCAAGAAGTCAACGGTGAACCGCATCAATACCAAGGACGGTTGATCCGTCGCATCGGCGCCAACCCACGTAAAATATTAGGTATTTTTAAGAAGCGTTCCGAAGGAGGGCGCATTCAACCAATTGATAAAGGGAACACGCAGGAATGGGTGGTGCCGGCTGGCGCAACAGCCGAAGCCAAAGACGGAGAACTGGTCGAGGCAGAGCAAACCGGACCAAAAGATCGAATGGGCCTACCGCGCGCGCGAGTGCTGGAGAGGCTGGGTGATCCGACCGCGCCGAAGGCAGTGTCAATAATCGCGATTCATCAGCACGGCATTCCAGATGACTTTTCGGATGAGGTCATCAAAGAAGCGGACGCTATGTCACCGGCAGGTCTTGAGGGTCGTGAAGACCTGTTGGATGTCCCGCTTGTAACCATCGACCCGGCAGATGCGCGCGATCATGACGACGCCGTTTGGGCCGAACCAGACCTTGATCCGAAAAACGACGGCGGGTTCATCATCTGGGTCGCCATTGCAGATGTGGCCTATTACGTAACATCGGGCTCTGCCCTTGATACAGAGGCGCGCAAGCGTGGCAATTCCAGCTATTTTCCCGATCGCGTCGTACCGATGTTGCCAGATAGGCTTTCCGGCGATCTTTGTTCCCTGCATGAGGGTGTACCGCGTGCTTGTATAGCGGTGCGCATGCGCATCAACTCTCATGGCGAGAAACTGGATCATGCATTTACACGTGGCTTGATGCGCTCACCCGCGTCACTCAATTACCAAGAGGTGCAGCAGGCGCGTGACGGCGCGCCCAACGAAAAATGCGCACAGTTAATGGACAGCGTGATCAACCCTCTATACGAAGCGCATGCTTCGGTTTCCGAAGCGCGAAAACGTCGTCAGCCACTGGACCTTGAACTGCCTGAGCGGAAGGTTGTTCTGAACGAAGAAGGCAAAGTCACATCCGTGAACTACGCGGACCGGCTCGATGCGCACCGACTGATAGAAGATTTTATGGTGATGGCCAATGTCGCAGCGGCTGAGACGCTTATCTCACGCAAGTCGCCCTTGCTTTTTCGCGTTCACGAAGAGCCAAGCCCGGAGAAGCTCGATGCTCTGCGTGATGTGGCAGACGCAGCCGGCATGCCTTTGGCCAAGGGACAGGTTCTGAAAACGGAGCACATCAATCAGCTCCTGAACGCTGCGGCAGGCACCGATCATGCTGAAACCATCAACCTGGCGACTCTGCGTGCGATGACACAAGCGTATTACTCGCCCGCGCATTTGAGTCATTTCGGCTTGGCTTTGAAATCCTACGCTCACTTCACTTCGCCCATTCGCCGCTACGCTGACCTGATCGTGCATCGCGCCTTGATCTCGGCACACGATTGGGGAGAAGATGGCCTTAACCCTTCTGACATTGAACGCCTAAACGCAACGGCGGAGCATATTTCCGAAACCGAGCGCCGTTCCATGATGGCCGAACGTGACACCACGGATCGATATCTGGCCAGTTTCTTGTCCGAACGCGTAGGCCAGTTCTTTTCTGGCAGGATAAGTGGCATTGCCAAATTTGGCGCGTTTGTCCGGCTTGATGAGACAGGAGCGGACGGGCTAATCCCGATGCGCGCACTTGGATCGGAGTATTTTCGTTTTGATCGCGAGCGCGGCACGCTTACCGGAGACGAAAGCGGCATAAAGATCAACCTTGGACAACATGTAACTGTGCGTTTGACGGAAGCGGCGCCGGTCACCGGTGGGCTTGCGCTGGAACTCGTGGAAATCGATGGCGAGATGCCCAACACTGGCGCACTTCGCGGATCAAAGAATACGCGCAAAGTCGCTAAAAAAGGCCGAAAGGTGATGCGTCGTCGGCGCTGATTCAACAAACTTAGTGATTGTCTTAGAGGCTTGGATAGATTGCCTGCCTTACACGATCCACGTAGGCATCAAGAGTTGCGTTGTCTTTCACAGCACGCCGCAAAATTCCTTCCGTTGGAATCGTTCGGATCATATCGAGCACCGGTGTGATAGCAGCATCGGCTGCAGTTGGCTCTTTGCCAAGCAAGTAGGGTTTATCTCCGAGAGTCACCGAAACCGCCTGCAAATCTCGAAGCAACCGAGCGTCGCGCTCTTTCTCGACAAACTTTGCGATGCCATGCGCTTCCAAAGCATTGCGAACTCTGCGACGTACCGTTCCGGCGATCAGTGGCCGCATCAGTTTTGGCACATCAGAAAAAATGATATCTGACATAACCGCCCAGTTTTCGGGACGTATCCAGCGTTCGTAGGCAAGACCACTCATCAAGTTTTGTTCGACCATTGTGATCAAAGCATGGGAAACGGCTTTTTGCGCTTCTGTAAGCCCGGCATTGAATTCAGCGCCGTGTTGCTCAAGGTAAACCTGGATGTGACTACTGTCCGCTATCAGACGGCCATCCACATCAAGAACCGGTAGTTTTCCGTACGGCATTTTGCTTGGGTCTGAGAGATATTTGGGTTCCCAGTCTTTGCCTGACATCTTCAGCAAACACATCGCCTTGACGCAAAAAGGGCTGAGGCTCGGAATGTTGCCATTGCCGCCGAATGTAAGAAGTTTTAGCATTTCGATCTCCTTGGTTCGACGCGTGTTCTGGCATACGATAGTGACAGTTTCTGTCAGTACAGGCTGACATAATGGAAAAATGGCCCGTACCGAACGCATATTCAATCTAATGCAAGCCTTGCGCAGTATGCCGCCACCTGTAACAGCGGCCGCTCTTGCCGAAGCGTTGGGTGTTACACCGCGAACCATCTATCGCGATATCGAAACCTTGCGGAATATGGGGGCGGTCATCGACGGCGAAGCGGGATTCGGCTATCTCTTGATCGAAGACGCCTCGATGCCACCATTGAATTTCGACGACGCTGAACTTGAGGCCGTTGTTCTGGGCCTCCGCGATATCGCGCAAGTAAACGAGATAGGTTTGGCGGATGCAGCTAAATCTGCGTTGACGAAACTTCGTGCGAGGCTGCCGCAAAGTCAGTCACATCGCATTGATTATCCTGTTCATGGTGCAAAGCGTTACTTTTCTCTGCCCGAGCCGGGAATTGATGCGGATACTTTGCGCCGCGCCACGTGGGAAGAACGGAGCATACAATTTGATTACACCGACGCAGAAGGCAAACAGACGGTGAGAGAGGTGGATCCTCTTTTGGTTGCTATGATGGACACGTCTTTGTGCTTGTTAGCATTTTGTCACCTGCGACAGGATTTTCGCGCTTTCCGTCTCGACAGGATGCGCAATCTCGAACTAACGGGCCTGTCGTTTCGTCCGAGACGCGCGCCAATGTTGCGCGATTGCCTGAAGAAAATGGGATGACCTTGGATTACAAGCGCAAATCGGCTGAGCCTCCAAACTGTGATCTTAGGCGGGTTTCAGACAAAACATTTCCGCGTTATAGTTTTGGGAATAATAAGGGGCTGAGCAATGTTGATCCGCACTTCATTGGTGCTGTCTTACGTTATAGCACTTCCGTTTATGGCAGCTGCAGTCGCGCCAGAGACCTCGCCACGTCCAAAATCCAACCCGTATCAGGAATACACGCAGTTGGAGGCAAAAACTGTCCTAGCCACCAGCCGCTCTTTGCGCCCACAGTTGCGCCCCATCACGTCGCAATCGTCCAGCGTCACTCCTGTTGCCACCTCGAATCCGGCGTTTGACACATGGATTAGAGGCTTTCGCGCACGCGCGCGCTCTGCAGGCATCTCGAGCAGTGTCTTTGACCGGGCGTTTCAAGGCGTAAGTTACAATAGCAAAGTGATCTCTTTGGATCGCAATCAGGCAGAGTTTAAGCGTCAGATTTGGGACTATCTCGATAGCGCGGCATCACCCGAACGCGTCGATCTGGGACGCAAGGCACTCAAACGTAACCGGCGCACTTTGGAGCGGATTGAAGCCGCTTATGGCGTTGAAAAAGAGGTTGTCACTGCGGTTTGGGGTTTGGAAAGCCGCTACGGAGAACGCAAAGGCGACATCCCTGTCATCGAAGCACTTGCGACGCTTGCCTTTGACGGGCGACGTGGCGCGTTTTTTGAAAAACAGTTGATTGCCGCGCTGAAAATACTGCAAACCGGGCACACAAGGCCGGAGAATATGAAAGGCTCTTGGGCGGGTGCGATGGGACACACACAGTTCATCCCGACCTCCTTTCAGGCATACGCGGTTGATTTCACAGGCGACGGACGGCGCGACATCTGGTCAGACGACCCGAGCGACGCGTTGGCCTCTACCGCGGCCTATCTGAAACGGTTCGGCTGGGTTACTGGCATGCCTTGGGGCGTAGAAGTACGCGTGCCAAAATCTGTCAATCCTGGCGATGCCAAACGCAAGCCGTCAGACTGGGCAAAGCGCGGCGTGGTCGGAATCGACGGCAAGCCTGTGCGCGACTACGGCTTGGCACGTATCCTGCAACCAGCTGGAAAAGCAGGCGCATCGTTTATGGTGTTCAAGAATTTCGATGTCATTAAGCGCTACAATAACGCCGATGCTTACGCGATTGGCGTCGGACATCTTGGCGATCGGATCGGTGGAGGGCCAGAGATTCAAGCCAGCTGGCCGCGCGGCTATGAACCGGTAAGCTTTGCCGAGCGCAAGGAAATTCAGCGCAAACTGAAACAGCGTGGCTACCCGCTTGAAAAGATAGACGGGATAATTGGGCCGAACACGCGGAAATCTATCATCGCATTTCAGAAATCGATCGGTGTTGAACAGGATGGATTTCCGTCCAAGCAGGTTTTGCAGCAGCTCAGAAAACGTTAAACCCGCGCTTTAACGACATTGAAAAGCGCTGGCACTCGCATGCCTTCCGGCGTCGAAAACTGTTCAAACGAGTCAATGAGTCGAGTACGGATTGTAGAAGTGTGTTCTTCCGTGCCACCCATTTCACGCACGATGCGCATTGCCGGGCCTTCGGTCGCGGCGAAAGTGGCCACTTCCTCACAGGAACCTAGCGGTGTGAGTTCAACCGAGACCTCTTGCATCTCGATGTCCCGAAATCCACTGGCATTTAGAATATCCTGAATATAGCTCTGCTCTGCAAACGCCATCGGACCAGGCGCACGCGGATCAGGCGGAGGTGGCGCACCTACCACATCTTTGGCAATCGCGGCGGGTAACTGGAACCATGGGTTTGACCGTAGCGTCGCCCAACAGATGAAGCTCAGCCGTCCACGGGGCTTAAGCGCCGTCGCGATATTTGCGAAGGCAGCATGTGGCGCATCGAAGAACATGACACCAAAACGGGAGATGACGTGATCGGCCTGGAATTCAGACATGTCGTAAATCTGTGCATCTGCCTCAATGCAATCGACGTTGCTCAGACCAGCAGCCTTTACGCGCTCGAGCGCCATGGCCAGCATTGGCGTTGATACATCTACTCCGGTGACGTGGCCAGTCTCACCAACTTGCTTGGCCGATTCCAACAAGCTGGTTCCGGTGCCGCATCCGATATCAACGATCTGCTCACCAGTGCGCAATTCCGCAATCTCATAGAGCAAATCAAGCGCCGGTGATAAAAGCGCATCGAAAAACGGCTGCTTTGAAACCCATGCTTGCCCTGGATCACCCGACCAGAATTCAGCCTGATCTGTATTCACAATGTGGTCCATGTTCCCTCCGCCATGACGCAAAGCAATTCAAACATGATCGATACACCCAGAAACGCCGTATTGCCGGAGGCATCAAAGGGTGGCGAAACCTCAACCATATCGGCACCAATTATGTTGACGCCCTTAAGCTCTCGGCAAACCTGCAGGCCCTGATAAGAGTTTGGGCCGCCAACTTCAGGTGTTCCAGTACCAGGGGCAAAGGTCGGATCAACAAAGTCGATATCATAAGAGACATATGTGGGCTGCCGACCGGCGATATCACGAGCTTCAGCCATCACGTCTTCGACACCACGAGCAAAAAACTCTTCAATTAGAACGAGCCTGATACCCTCGGCCGCTGCAAAGTCGCGATCCTCTTCGTCATACATCGTACCACGCAGCCCGATCTGCACCACGCGTTTGGGATCAAGCAACCCCTCCTCGACCGCGCGACGGAAGGGCGTGCCGTGGGTGTACATCTGCCCACCGAAATACGAATGAAAAAGGTCCGTGTGGCTGTCGAAATGGATCATGCCAAGTGGACCATCTTTGGCCAATGCACGCAGCACTGGTAGCGAGGTGAGGTGATCGCCCCCGGCTGTGAGTGGCCTGATGCCGGCCTCGTTAACCTGGCGGTAGAACGCCGTGATGCGCTCCATGCTATCCTCAATATCCGCCGGATTTGGCCCGACGTCGCCGAGATCAGCACAGTTCAACGTCTCAAATGGGCGCATTCCGCTGATGGCATGTTGGGCGCGGATCATGGTGGAGGCATCGCGGAGCTGGCGCGGGCCATGGCGCGGACCGGGACGGTTCGTTGTGCCGCTGTCCCAGGGCACGCCTATCAAACCAACGTCAACATCGCCTAGTCGGGCGTGGTCAAGCGGCACATGCGGCAGACGCATGAAGGTCGGCACACCAGCAAACCGTGGCAGCTCCATCCCCGAGACAGGTTGAAAGAAAGGATCGCTCATGAGGGAAACTCCAGTCTTTTGCGCGAGGTGACCGGTCCGTCTCCTTGCGCTTGAATACGTTGAGTTGCGTCTCCTATGGGTTCATAAGCGACCGCCATGTGATACGCATTTGCATGGAGGATTGTCTCGGCATCTACTACCCACGCGACATGTCCTTTCCAAAACAACAAGTCACCGCGTTTTGGTGGTGCATCCTGCGCAATTGGCATTCCGAGTTCCGCTTCTTGCTGATCACTGTCACCAGGACAGTCTATACCGCAAGCTAAACAGGCGGCTTGCACCAGCCCAGAACAATCTAATCCCAAATCGGAATTGCCGCCCCAAAGGTAAGGTGTCCCGAGAAACCATGCAGCAACCTCAACAGGATCAGAAGCAAACCGGTTAAGAGGAACAAGATGTGATGTCGGCACGTAAAGACCCAAGTCTGTTTTAGCAAAACGTTCATCATGGGTGGCCACATGCAGGGTCGCCCCCAGCGGCAGTCGGATCGGATTGGGTGTTTTGATATCAGGCGAAGTAAAAGCCACACTCGCTTTTTGATCGACTTTACAATTCGGCGCTTTCCACTCTTTCAAATTGGCGGACTCGACATAACCGACGTAATCGCCGCGTTCCGCTTGCCCAAAGGCATACTGACCATCCGTGTGTAAGACTCTGAAGCGGTCACCATATAGCAATTGTCGATCGAGCTTTTCACGCTCTGGGTCCAGGCGAAGATCTGCAACCGGTACTGAAATCCGATGAAACTTCCCTTTAACAAAATACTTAGCTTCAATATGGCCTTGAAGTTCAGCCGCAGCATAAACACCATTCGATGCCAAACGACGTCTGTCAGCGGCAATGTTGCTCACAGGCCCAACATCTCCGGCAAAGCCTCAAGGATCGCGCGAGCGCCCATACCTACTCCGCCTTTGGGTCGTGCGGGCGCCGCGGTTGGGTTCCAGCCGTAGATGTCAAAATGCGCATAACGCGTTTCAGAGGCAAAGCGGCGCAGGAAAAGTGCTGCTGTGATGGCACCTGCAAAGCCACCTTTTGGAGCGTTATCAAGATCGGCGATGCCGGGTTCGATCATTGCCTCGTAAGGCACGTGAAAGGGCATACGCCATACAGGGTCAGCCACCTTTGTGCCTGCAGCCTCCAAAGCCGATGCAAACGCATTATCATCACAAAAATAGGGCGCGATATCAGGACCAACCGCCACGCGTGCCGCTCCAGTGAGCGTTGCCATTGAGATCACCAAATCAGTCACCTCCTCGCCTGCGTAGCTTAACGCATCGGCCAAAACGAGGCGCCCCTCGGCATCCGTGTTGTTGATCTCAACCGTTTTGCCATTGCGCGCCGTGAGGATATCGCCCGGCCGGTAGGCATTGGCACTGACCGAGTTCTCCACCGCCGGGATCAGAACTTGAAGTTGCAACGGTAAACCTATGGACATGATCATATGCGCGAGGCCGAGCACCGTGGCCGCACCACCCATGTCCTTTTTCATCAATCCCATAGAGCTGCCTGGTTTGAGGTTCAGCCCGCCTGTGTCGAAACACACACCCTTTCCGATGAGGGTGAGGTTTGGTCCTACACTACCCCACCTCATGTCGATAAGCCGTGGTTCGTCCGCTGAAGCGCGCCCGACCGTGTGGATCAAAGGAAAATTCTGCTCCAAAAGCGCGTCACCACAGATAACGCTGATGCTGGCATCAAATGCCTCGGCCAACGCCTCACAAGCGGCTTCAAGTTCTGACGGCCCCATGTCAAAGGTGGGTGTGTTGATCAGATCGCGAGTGAGACACTCGCCTGCTGCAATCGCCTCCAGCCGTATGGCGTCCACGCCTTCAGGCGCAACGAGCTTTGCTTTGGATGGTTTTTGGTCGCGATAGCGGTCGAATGCATAGGACGAGAGCAGCCACCCCAACGCTTCTTCTTCAACGCGGTCGGCGCTCAAACCTTCGAGATGGAAAA
This sequence comes from Pseudomonadota bacterium, assembly GCA_039180185.1. Taxonomy (GTDB): domain Bacteria; phylum Pseudomonadota; class Alphaproteobacteria; order Rhodobacterales; family Rhodobacteraceae; genus Roseovarius. Next base: position 30,497 of record JBCDDS010000008.1, read on the forward strand.
CGCCCTCAGGCAATTGAGAGGCAATACCGGCCAAATGAAACCTGCCGCGCGCCCTTGCTTGCGCGGTACCATAACCGGCAATCGCAGCATCGAGGGCCCCGTCCCCTCCCGGGATCATCAAGGATTGACCGAGACTTGCGCTAAAACCTGTCGACTGAACCCAATTTGAAACACGTTCACTTTGCGTCTCAAGCCAAGCTTCCAAACCGTCTTGCTCAATAACGTGCAATGGTCTTGCGGACTCAGAGTTTACTGAAAATGTCGGCGTCATGGGCTTCCCTGTCAAACTTCGACGGTAGCCTAGTCACCTCTGCGCTGCCTGCAATCCCTCAGACAGAATAATCCTGCAAATCCCAAACTTCATGTAGCGACGTATCACCAATACGAAGTAGGCGGGCCAAAGTTGCGGAAAGAGCAACGCTATCGTTTTCGTCTATACAATGGGTGACGTCGCGTGCCACTCGCGCGAGGGCGGCCATGCCAATCTGATCTGAGATTGCGATCAGGCTCCGCGCACTCTTTCGAAGATCCGCAAACCGTTCTTCACGATAAAATCGCTCCGTATGAGAAAGTCTTACAGCGAGCTCTTCCAAAGCGCGGCAGACAACGTCCTCCGCACCGGACTCTCCCAGTTGAACATAAAGCTGCTCAAGCCGCACAGAGTCCAGACGCACTGTTTCACTTTGTTCCAAAAGGGTGACCTGTTCCACCTTCAAACCCCATTCCTACGCCCACAATGAGAGAGGCCATACTGCCTCGTCGAAGTTCAGATTTAGTTTCTGCAAAGGCAGTTTGTATCTCGAATTCTCGGTAAATTGAGGTTATTTGATCGCCGATATTCGCAAGAAGAGGCAACGCATGAAAGACGTCAAACCACTGCCGGATTTCCTGGTGAATGGGTACAGGAATTGGAAATCAGAGAGTTACGCGAAGAAGCAGGGATTTTTCCATGAGTTGGCTGGTGGCCAAAGTCCGAAAACAATGGTGATCACCTGTTCTGATAGTCGCCTGCTTCCATCGGAGCTTTTCAATGCAGGCGAAGGCGAGCTTTTCATGCAACGCAATGTGGCAAACCTAATTCCACCTTATGTTGAGGATGGCAGCACCCAAGCGACACCAGCATCTATCCAATACGCTGTTACAGCTTTGAAGATACCTCATATCGTTGTTATGGGCCATTCGGGCTGCGGCGGCGTGCTTGGTTGTGATGCGATGTGTTCGGGTGCCGCTGAGAACCTTCGGGGTAACGATAGTTTCGTCGGCAGGTGGCTGGAAATTCTGCGTCCAGGATATGAGCGCGTTAAACATATTGAAGATCAATCAGCGCGCATCGCTGCATTGGAAAAACAAGCCGTAATTGTCTCTTTGGAAAACCTGATGGGCTTTCCATTCGTTCAAGAGGCGATGAACAACGGGACTTTGTCTTTGCATGGGTTGTGGCACAACATCGGAGAGGGCGTGATCGAGTATTACGACGATGCAACAGGAGAGTTTCAGCCTGTATAAACCCATAGTGCCAAGCACTTTACTTGGTATAGATCCGTTCAAAATTTGCACATTGTTAAATTTAGGAAACCTGAACGCAAACGAGCGAAAATTTACCATTCGCTAACTAAGATTGGCGATGCTCAGCCCATGCAGCGCAATGTAGTGAAGATCAAACTGACCCCGGACATAAAACAGGATGCGATTTGGCTGGCGCATGCGCGCGGCGTGACGCTGCATAAATTAGTGCAGGACGCGCTTGTTGGGGAGTTTGGACGAGATCGGACAGTCGGCAAAAAAAATCTAACCGAAAAACAGCCTGCCGGTGATCTGTCGGCGCTTCTGTCTGAAGAGTTCGATGAAGCCACGGACTGGGACGATCTTGAAGAGCGTTTAAAACACAATGGTTACTTTTTGCGAGCGGTCGGTCGTGAGATGACCCTTTGCAAATGGCCCTCCGGCACCAAGATCTGCAGCGCCGCGCGATTGGGTATCAGCTACACCAGAATGATGCGACGAATTGGAACTACCATTCAACCAGCAGCCCAAACACAGAATTACAGCAGATTCAAAATGTAATCACTGCCCTTAGGAAAAGCAGAAAGGACGGCGATACGTTTTCAGCGGTTAGGCCTTCTGCAGAACCCGGTTGCCCAGCGTTTCCGCTATTTGCACTGCATTGAGCGCAGCGCCTTTGCGCAGGTTATCTGAGACGCACCAAAGGTTCAGTCCGTTTTCAATCGTGCTGTCCTGGCGAATACGGCTGATGAATGTCGCATAGTCACCAACGCATTCCTTCGGCGTGACATACCCACCGGTCTCACGCTTATCGATGACCATGACGCCCGGAGCTTCGCGAAGGATGTCGCGCGCCTCATCCTCATCAAGGAAGTCTTCGAATTCGATGTTTACAGCTTCCGAGTGACCAACAAATACTGGAACGCGCACGCAGGTCGCGGTGACCTTAATTGCGGGATCGACGATTTTCTTGGTCTCCGCAACCATCTTCCACTCTTCTTTAGTGGAGCCGTCCTCCATGAACGAATCGATATGCGGGATCACGTTGAATGCGATCTCTTTCTGGAACTTTTTGGGCGGCACATCGCTGGTAGGATTGTAGACCGATTTTGTCTGTTCCCATAGCTCATCCATGCCTTCTTTGCCTGCGCCAGAAACTGATTGGTAGGTGCTGACAACAACGCGCTTGATCTTGGCGCGTTCGTGCAAAGGCTTCAGCGCGACAACCATCTGGGCCGTCGAACAGTTCGGGTTCGCAATGATGTTTTTGTTGCTGTATTGTGTCACAGCGTCCGGATTAACCTCCGGCACAATAAGCGGAACTTCAGGATCGTAGCGGTACAATGAGCTGTTGTCGATCACCACGCAACCTGCCGCTGCAGCCTTTGGTGCGTAGGTTTTCGTTGCATCTGAACCGATAGCAAAAAGGGCGATATCCCAACCTGTGAAGTCGAACGTGTCTAGGTCTTGGGTCTTGAGCGTGTCATCACCAAAACTCACTTCGGTGCCAAGCGAACGACGGCTCGCAAGCGCAGCCAGTTCATCAACAGGAAACTGGCGCTCTGCCAGAATGTTCAGCATTTCGCGACCCACACTTCCTGTGGCACCAGCGACGACGACCCTATACCCCATTTCGGGAATCCTTCTGTTCACAGTCAACGGCGCGCTCTTACCTCAGCAAATCCAGAGATAAAAGCCCAACGCGGTCACGCTAGCGTTTTTGATTTTTATTAAACCACTTGTTTAATTAACTAGTCAGTATAATAATGGTGGGATGAACGAAAACGATCGGCTTGACGCGGCTTTTTTTGCTTTGGCCAATCCAACGCGCCGGGCGCTTCTGGCGCGCTTGGCCGAAGGTCAAGCGACCGTTAACGAACTAGCAGAGCCGTTTGATATGACACTACCCGCGATATCTAAGCATATACGCGTACTTGAACATGCCGGTTTAATTGAACGTGGTCGCAACGCACAATTTCGTCCATGCAAACTGAATACCAAACCGTTGGAAGCCGTCGCCGGATGGGCAGATCAATATCGCCACGTTTGGGAACAACGATTTGACGCGATGGCGACCGCTTTGAAAACCTTTAAGGATTGACGACAATGAGTGATGCAAAAGACTGGTTGGAAGTAGAACGCGACTTTGATGCGCCAATTGATGCGGTTTGGGCGATGTGGACCGATCCAGAGCTTTTCAAAAAGTGGTATGGTCCGAATGGCGTAACAGTTCCAGCAGCTGAAATGGACCTGCGGGTTGGCGGCACGCGCAAAATATGTATGGAAATGAAATCTCCTCAAAACTCATTTCAAATGTGGTTCATTGGCGTTTACAAAGAAATCAGTGTTCCGAACCGCTTGGTCTACACGGAAAGCATGTGTGACGAAAAGGGAACTCTGATTTCACCGCAAAGCATGGGCATGCCAGATGATTTTCCTGACATCACCGAAGTTTTCGTAGACCTGACTGAAACAGGCGCCGGCACTCATATGAAGCTTGTACATATCGGTGTAAAGGAAGGCACGGCGGGCGCAGGCGGATGGCATCAGGCCTTTGATAAGATGGAAAAAAGTCTTTCAATGGATAGATGACTGAGCTCCAAAAACTTCTAGTGTAAAAAACGTTAACATCGCTCGTCCGAAATTTTTATATTTCTAGAATATTAGAAATAATAGTTGCGTTTCATAGATACTTTGATATTTCTAGTAATATGAAAAAGAGTTTGATCCCTGATCTGTCACTAGAGATTGCTGCCTCTACTTTCGCTGCGCTTGGCAGCGAGCAACGGCTGGCAGTGCTGCGCACATTGGTGCGCGCCGGGCCAGACGGGCTACGGATTGGAGAGCTCGGTGAAAGGTCCGGTGTTAGCGGCTCAACACTAACCCACCACATGAAAATTCTGTCGCAGGCCGGAATCGTTAAGCAAACAAAGCAAGGCCGAAGCATCATTTGCGCCGCGGTTGCTTATGACGAGCTCAAAAATTTGGCGGATTTCCTTCTGCGCGAATGCTGCGCTGATACGGTTAATCCGCATGAGGATCACGACCATGGCTGATATATCGGCAGCAAGTCAGCGCAATTGGCGGTCTATTGATAAAGCTTGGCTAGTCAGTGTGCTGATCCTTTTGCTTGTTGCGACATTCGACACATCTCAGTTTGTTCCAACCCTGAATTTCATAGCTAATGCGCTTTGGCACACTATTTTTTTCATTGCTTTCGCCGTTTTGGCCGTTGCGTATCTGAAGGCGACAGGCGCCGAAACGCTGCTTGCCAAAGCATTTCAGGGCAATCAGGTACGAATGATCTTGCTGGCGGCCATGCTTGGAGGGTTATCTCCGTTCTGCAGCTGTGAAGTTATTCCGTTTATAGCGGCCATGCTGGCACTTGGCGCGCCATTAGGCGCCGTAATGGCGTTTTGGCTTGCCTCGCCCTTAATGGATCCGGCAATGTTTTTGATCACCGCCGGTACTCTGGGTTGGGATTTTGCGATAGGAAAAACCCTTGCCGCCGTTGGTTTAGGTATTTTTGGCGGCATTTTCACAATGTCGCTGACCCGCTCGCCACTTTTTGCCGATCCGCTGCGCGATCAACCTCAGACTGGTGGCTGTTGCGGTGTGAGAAAACCTTTCGAGGGAAAACCAGTGTGGCGCTTCTGGCAAGACAATGAACGACTGAACACGTTTCGGACCAGCGCAGTCGACAACGGGCTGTTTCTGCTAAAGTGGCTAACGCTTGCCTATGTGGTCGAAGCTTTAATGGTGGAGTACATTCCAGCGGATTTGGTTGCCTCCGTTCTCGGTGGAGAGGGAGTTGGTCCAATCCTCCTAGGAGCGCTGGTTGGCGCCCCTGCTTATCTTAATGGTTATGCAGCCGTTCCGCTTATTGACGCCTTACTGGCGCAAGGTATGAGCAACGGCGCAGCTATGAGTTTTGTAATTGCTGGTGGCGTAAGCTGTATCCCAGCCGCACTGGCCGTATGGCCTCTAGTTAAGCCAAAGGTTTTTTGCGTCTATATTGGGCTAGGGTTGGGTGGCGCGATGCTGGCCGGTTTGGCGTGGCAAGCGATCGCTTAGGGCACTCGCGGCAAAAGTCGAAAAAATCATTCAGCTCATATTGCTGCAAAGCGGCAAATGGCCTAAGCCCCGTCTTGAAACGCACGAGGGGGCGAAGAAAAAATGTACCGTGTTTGGAACTTCCTGTCAGAATACTCACTTCTTCTGATCATCGGTGCATTAATCGCACTACTTTGGGCCAACACCGATCCAGACGGCTATCATCACTTTGTTGAATTTGTGATCTGGGACCATGCGCCGATTGGGCATTTGCATGACGGACACCGTACATTAACCCTGCATTATCTCGTTAATGACGTACTCATGGCTCTTTTCTTTGCCATTGCGGCAAAAGAGGTATGGGAAGCGGTCATATTAAAAGACGGAAGTTTGCGGGGTCGTAAGGCCGCAACACCACTTTTCGCGACTGCTGGCGGCATGTTCGGTCCAATTGCTGTCTACCTTGGCCTCGCTGCATTTTTGGGCTCTGACACTTATAACGCAGTCGCAAACGGTTGGGCTATTCCGACGGCGACAGACATTGCGTTCTCTTATCTTGTCGGTCGCATCGTATTTGGTGCGGGTCACCCAGCCGTACGATTCCTGTTGCTTTTGGCGATTGCAGATGACGCTGCGGGTCTGATCATTTTGGCGGTATTCTACCCCAGCGGGGACCTTGCGCCAATTTGGTTGTTGGCTTCATTTGGCGCTGCATTGGGCGTCTATGTGCTTTTCAACTGGTTGCCTCGCAGGCTGGATCGACACAAACAAGACCGCCCAAACTCAACGCGCGTACGAAAGTTGTTGGGCGGTCTGCCGTATATCCTTGCCGGCTGTATTAGCTGGTACGGCTTTATGCGTTCTGGCCTCCACCCGGCGCTTGGATTGCTGCCAGTGGTGCCAACCATACCACACGCGGATCGCGCCTTTGGTATCTTTGCCGAGGCCGAAAGGTATCTCACAGACCTTCTGAACGTGATGGAGCATAAACTGAAAGCGCCAGTCGAGGTTATTCTGTTCTTCTTTGGGCTCTGCAATGCAGGAGTGGAATTCTCATCAATTGGTGACGCGACTTGGCTCGTCCTTGCAGGCTTGATCATCGGCAAGCCGGTGGGCATCCTAATATTCGGCTGGGTCGCAGCGCGACCACTAGGTTTGGGAATACCGCAAGGTATGCGCATAATTGATCTTGTTGTGATCGGCTGTGTGGCCGCGATTGGATTTACCGTATCTTTGTTTGTTGCATCAGTTGCCTTTGATGCGGGTCCGGTTCAGGACGCCGCAAAAATGGGCGCATTATTTAGCTTTGGAGCCGCTGTGATTTCGATCGTGGTCGGAAAACTTACAGGCGTGCAAAAACAATCGGTCTGAAGGACAAGCTGAACTTTCGGCAATGAAAATAGTCGTGTGGGAGCGATTTGATGCTTATGGCGCAATAAAACCAGCAGCGTGGCGCCACCAATCACAATACTTGTCTCTTTCACGCGGACTATCTGCAACTTGGGCATACAATCGCCGCAATTTCTTGTAGAATTGCCTCAAACTAGGTCATATGAGACCTGAATGAGGCTAACTTAGCCTTAGCAATACCCCGTTAAGAGGGTGCTGAGAGCAGGAACGGAGCAAAAAATTGCTCGAATTTGAGAACGTGAGTAAGTCTTTCTGGACTGGGTCGCACCGAAAGGTGATCCTCGATCGCGTGTCATTTCGGGTAGAGCTGGGTCGTAGTCTGGGCATTCTTGCGCCAAACGGGACAGGAAAAACCACCGTGATCAACATGATGGCCGGTCTTGAAAAACCTGATGAGGGTGTCATTCGACGCGATTGTCGGATAAGTTTTCCCTTGGGCTTTATGGGCGGCGTGGTAAGCCGTGTCTCTGCCAAAGAGAACGCGCGCTACATCGCACAACTTTATAGTCTCGACCCAGACTATGTTGAGGCATACTGCCGCTACATTTGCAATCTCGGCGAATACTTCGATCAGCCACTCGGCACCTATTCATCCGGGATGAGGTCCCGTTTCACGTTCGCGCTGATGTTGGCTTTGGATTTCGACATTTATCTGATCGATGAAGGCATGCCCAGCTCGACGGACGTCGAGTTTAACCGTCGCGCTGGCGAAATCCTTAAGGAGCGACTGGACACTACAACTGTTGTGATCGTGTCACATCAGCCGGAGACTTTGGAAAAATTCGCGCGAGAGGCGGCTGTGCTCCTAGATGGCAAGCTGCATATATTCGATACCTTGGAGGAGGCAAAGCATCTCTATGACTACGAAACCCAAGGCTAAGAAATTCCGTATCCGCCGTAGCGGCGAAGAAGGAAATGCACCCGCCGAGCCGAAAGCAAAGGCGGAATTGCCAGAGAATGCGAATACAACTGCGGAGCCCGCGGCGGAACAGCCTCAACCCAGCGGGCAAGAAGAGTTTTATGAAGATCAGGATAGTGGTCCACAAATGGCCCCGTCTTCTGAGACATATGAAGATCCGAACAGCATCGAGGCGATCCGAAAGGAAGGTTTAACTGGTCGACAGTTACGCATGGCGCGGCGGCTAGCACAAAAAAACGGCTTGGCACCGACATCTGACTTTGACGCAGTACGGCTTTTACGAGCGCGTAAGATTGATCCGTTCCAACGATCAAATATCGTGTCGCTTGTCTCAACGGAAGAACAAAAAGAAAAACAGCCGGTCAAAAAGAAGATCCAGCTACCGCAAACGATCCCTGCGGACCAGGCAAATCTGCCAACAACAGAGCTGAGCCCGGCGGACCGTCGTGCAAAAGACATTCGGAGCATTCAGCAAGACATTGCGCAGCGCCGAAGACGCAAAATGATGCTTTTGCTTTCGCGGCTGACCGCTTTCGTATTTTTGCCCACGCTTGTTGCGGGTTACTACTACTACGCCATCGCTACACCGATGTACACGACCAAGACTGAATTCCTGATCCTTACGGCAGACGGCGGCGGAGGCGGCGGCGCAGGTGGTGGGCTCGGTGGGCTCTTACCTTCTCAGTTTGCAACTGGACAGGACTCCATAGCGACACAGTCTTACCTGCAATCGAAAGATGCGATGCTTAGGCTGGATGCCGATGTAGGATTTATGGATCATTTCAATCAGGATGACATTGATCCGCTGCAACGTCTTGACGAAGATGCAAGCAACGAGTCGGCATACAAGGTCTACAAAAAATACGTCAAACTCGGCTATGATCCAACCGAAGGCGTGATCCGAATGGATGTATCAACCGCAGATCCTGAAGTCAGCCGCGTTTACTCTGAAAAACTCATTGAGTATGCCGAAGAACGCGTCGATGAATTGAGTGCTGAAAAGCGCTTTGACGCGGTAAAAACAGCTGTCCAAAGTCTTGAAGAGGCTAAAGAAGAGCGTCGTGCGGCTCAACGACGTCTGGTCGAATTACAAGAAGACACAATCCTTGATCCTGAAGGCGAAATCGCCAATATCCGCAACCTGATCGGTAATGTTGAGCTGCGGCTTCAAGAAAAACAGCTGGCATTAAATACATTGCTCGCCAACGAACGACCCAACCAGGCACGCGTTACGGCTCTGGCAAGTGAGATTGAGCTGTTGGAAGACGAGCTCGCAAAGCAAAATGCGCGATTGACACAAGCCTCTGAAGGATCAAGCTCGCTGGCATCAAAGGCGTCAGAAATCCAAATTGCGCAAGCCGATTTGGCAAGTGCCGATCTGTTTTTACAATCAGCTCTTGAAACCAAGCGGTTGTCGGAAATTGAAGCAAATAAACAGGTGCGCTACCTTACTGTGTCCGTCAATCCTGTCGCGTCGCAGGATCCGTCTTTCCCGCGCTCTTTTGAGAACACGTTGCTCGCGTTTCTTATTTTCTCGGGCATTTATCTGATGCTGTCACTTACAGCTTCCGTTCTGCGTGAACAAATCTCATCATAGCGAAATGAAGACCGTCGATATTTCAGGACTGCGCGTTGGCAACAACGCTCCACTGACAGTGATTGCTGGTCCGTGCGCACTTGAGAGCGAAACGCACGCGCAGATGATCGCAGGCGCGATGAAAGAAGCTTGCGACAAGGCTGGTGCGCAGTACATCTTTAAAGCCTCATTTGATAAAGCCAATCGCACGTCTGTTTCCGGTAAGCGCGGCATCGGAATGGACGCCGGCCTTGCCGCGTTGCAAAACGTGCAAAAAAGTATCGGTGTGCCGGTCCTAACGGACGTGCATTCGCCCGAGCAATGCGCGCCTACGGCGCAAGCGGTCGATGTTCTACAGATTCCCGCGTTTCTATGTCGTCAAACCGACCTTTTGCTAGCAGCCGGTGAAACAAGTGCGGTCGTCAACATAAAGAAGGGCCAGTTTTTAGCGCCCTGGGATATGTCCAATGTGATTGCCAAGGTGGAAAGCACGGGCAATGAACGCATCCTTCTTACAGAACGTGGCACGTCATTTGGGTACAATACTCTAGTCGCCGACATGCGCGCCCTGCCCCAAATGGTGGCAACTGGCTACCCCGTGGTTATGGACGCAACTCATTCGGTACAACAGCCTGGTGGCAAAGGTGGAAGCAGTGGAGGGCAACGTGAATTCGCCCCTGTTATGGCACGAGCTGCAGTTTCGCTTGGAATTTCAGCCGTGTTCATAGAAACGCATGAAAATCCTGATACAGCTCCCTCGGATGGTCCGAACATGATTCCTCTTGCTGACATGCCTGCTCTGATTGAGACTTTGATGAAGTTTGATGCGTTGGCCAAAAGCCATCCGATCGACATTACTGAGACCTGAAAGACAAGTATCTGTGACCAAACCCCATAGTGATGTAACGCCGAACACCTGGAATTTCCTACGTGACCCAATGATCAAGCCGACCGGGTTTCGCGAATATGATGCACGTTGGAAGTATCCTGATGAGATTAACCTGCCTGGTATGACGGCACTCGGTCTGGGACTTGGCACGCAAATCTGCAGCCGAGGCATTGAACCTATCATTGCCGTCGGCAACGATTACCGAGACTATTCGCTGTCGATCAAAAATGCGCTCATTCTTGGTCTGATGCAGGCCGGAATTCAGGTGCGAGATATTGGTCCTGCTCTCTCGCCTATGGCATACTTCTCGCAGTTCCATCTCGACGTGCCTGCAGTAGCGATGGTCACCGCCTCGCACAATCCCAATGGCTGGACTGGTGTGAAGATGGGCTTTGACCGCCCGCTGACCCATGGCCCCGATGAGATGGCGGAATTGCGCGATATCGTGCTGGGCGGCGCAGGAGAAGCGAAGCCCGGAGGGTCATATGAGTTTGTCGAGGGAGTGAAAGAAGCGTATCTCGACGCGCTCGTAGGTGATTTCAAGATGAGCCGGAAGCTACGCGTGGTTTGCGCCACAGGGAATGGTACAGCCTCTGCGTTTGCGCCTGAGCTTTTTGAACGACTGGGCGTAGAGGTGATCCCATCTCACAATGCGCTCGACTACACTTTTCCGAACTACAATCCAAATCCCGAAGCCATGGAAATGCTGCATGACATGGCGAAAACAGTGAAGGAGTCAGGTGCAGATTTTGCCCTCGGGTTTGACGGCGATGGGGACCGTTGCGGCGTAGTAGACGACGAAGGGGAAGAGATATTTGCCGATAAGATGGGCGTGATCATGGCGCGCGACTTGTCGAAGCTCTATCCAGGCTCCACTTTTGTGGCTGACGTGAAATCAACCGGGCTTTTTGCCGCCGATCCGGAGCTACAGAAGAACAATGTGAAGGCCGATTACTGGAAAACCGGGCACAGCCATATGAAGCGGCGAGTCAAGGAAATCGGCGCATTGGCTGGGTTCGAGAAATCCGGACATTACTTTTTGGCTGAACCAGTGGGACTTGGCTATGATTGCGGCATGCGCGTAGCGGTCGAAATCTGCAAACTTATGGATCGCAATCCTGATGTTTCGATGTCCGACCTGCGTCGTGCGTTGCCGGTGACCTATTCCACACCAACCATGTCACCCTATTGCGCGGACACAGAGAAGTATGATGTTCTTGAACGCCTGGTTGCCAAGTTAGTTGCCAAAGCTGATGCTGGAGACAGCTTCGCAGGACGCGAGATCAAAGAGGTGGTGACCGTGAATGGCGCCCGCGTCATCCTCGATAATGGTAGCTGGGGCCTCGTGCGCGCATCGTCAAACACTCCCAATCTCGTGGTCGTCTGCGAAAGCGCCAACTCAGAAGCAGAGATGCACGCGATTTTCCAAGAGATCGATGCAGTGATCCGTACCGAGCCTTCGGTTGGCGACTATGACCAAAAAATATAAGAGCCGACCAAACGGCCGGCTCTTAAAGTTGCATCGCTAAGTGTTTACTAAGCCGCGTCTTTGTCAAACTCGACGATATAGGACGAGAAGGAGTCTGGTGTTGGGTCCACGGCTTCTTTCGATTCAGGCGGCAACAGACTGCTGATCACGAGCAGCACAACCGCGAAACCAATCAAGCCGCCGAAAACCACTATACCGACACCTAATCCGACCGCCAGGCGTCCGCCTAGATCGGCATAAAGACGCTCTCTGGAAAAGTCTCCGTCGAACTGTTCTCTTTCAGGAACTGACATCTTTACTTCTCCTTAGTTATCAAGCGGCGCGTAGCAGTGTTCTTGAGCCCAGACATACCAGTTATCGACAACAGTGCCGGTGATTAGAATGCCAATGCCGCCTGTGATTGTGGTTAGAACCGCAAACCACCAAGCCCAGCGGTGTATGCCTTCCATCGTCGCGTTAAAGCCCATGGTCCAACGCCAGAACAATGCGGCACGCTCGGTGGCCGTACCGCGGTCAGCTATTTGTTCCAATTCACGGTCACCGCCAAAGCGGGACACCGCAAGGATCGTTGCGCCGTGCATAGCAAAGAGCAATGCTGACCCGTAAAGGAACGCGATCGAAAGCGCGTGGAATGGATTATAGAACAGGTTTCCATACACGATTGAGAAGTTCTGCGTCCAATCAAGGTGGCTGAAAATACCGTATGGCACCGCTTCTGACCATGATCCCATCAGTATCGGCCTAAAGAGACCCAAGACCAGAAACAGCCAGATCGCACAACCAAAGGCCCAGAACACGTGTTTGCCCATCTTAAGTTGCTGAGCGAGAATGTACGACCGAGCCCACCAAGTCATCACTGACACCAATAGAAAGAAGCTAGCGATAAGGAAGTAACCCCCTTCGGCCATTGGTGGTATCTTAAGTCCGTATTCCGGCGCAGGTGGTTCCAACGAGAAGTAGAACAAATCGCGCATAAAGACACCGGGATTGTATCCGGCTTGTTGCCAGAAATGGGCGCCGACCATCACGAACCAGATCAGGCCAGCCGCTAAAGAAACAGTGCCAAGTGCGCCAAGGTAGAATGGCCCCAGCTGTGCGTTGCCAAACCAGCCGAAGAGTTTCGAAAAGGATGCGCCCTTGGTCCGGTCACGTAGATCAACGTCTTCGACCATACCCATCTCAGGCGGGCCTTGTACCTGCACCTGCGTGAAGATGTTTTGATACTCAGCCATTTACGCCTCCTTCAAGATCAATCCACAACGGCAGGTCGACATACCAGTACCACCAGTCAGCCCACACATCGAACCAGACGGTGCCAGAAATCACGATACAAACCGCGGACCAGAACCCAGCATTCAGCGCCAGAAACAAGCCAAGCCGGTGAATACCGAGAGGCCCGATCGAGTAGCCAATGAAATCGCGGAAGAACGTGTCTTCGTGCTCTGCGCTTCGCATCTCATTGCCTTTTTCAGGATTGGCTGCCGACAAGATCAGAGAGCCGTGAAGCGCCAATGCCAAAGCGTTGGTGAAAAAGAACGTGATCGCGATCATATGCGCCGGGTTGTAATGGAAGTTGCCATACGCGTATCCGACGTTATTGACCCAATCGAGATGGCTCCAGATTCCATAGGGGAAACCGTGTCCCCAGGCGCCCATCAGAACGGGGCGGATTACAACCAGCGTGACATAGGCGAAAATAGCCATGCCAAAAGCAAATGGGACATGCAGACCCATGCCTAGTTTTCTGGCAATCTCTATCTCTCGCAGCATCCAGCTTACAAAAGCACCGATGGCGCAAATCGTAACGATCTGCCAGATACCACCTTCTCGTAAAGGCGCCACGCCAAGCCCCACCTCAAGTTCCGGTGGTTCGATGGAGATGAGCCAAGGGTTCCAAGTGTCACCCAGAGCTGCACCATAAAAGATCAGTATCGTCCCCAGAAGGGCGAAGAAGATCGTCGTGACCCCGAAAAAGCCCACATAGAAGGGCCCGACCCAAAAGTCGAATAAGTCGCCGCCCACCAGGGTCCCTCCGCGGACGCGATATTTTCTTTCAAAGCTGAGCAACGCCATTATTTTTCTCCGCGCTGTCGACCGGGCCCCGTTCGCTCTGGCCGAAAGTATTGAATTCGTTTGGTTTGTTACGGGCGACCCAAGCCGCCCGCAACTTTGTCATTTGACGAACGTCATTCTGATCATTCAGATGCCGCGCGGTTTGCCGCAGCAGTCTCAAACCAATTGACCCCGTTAGACAGAACCACCAGGTGGATCATCGCGGCCAAAAGGAAGAGGAATGCGCCTTGTGCAACAAACACACGACGAGGATCGAAAATGAGCCAGATTTTATAGAATTGCCTGAACATTTCTCTCTCCTACCAGAACCAAGGCACCCAAATGTACGTTGCGATGTGCGCGATCAAACACGCTATCGCAAACGTCCACATGCCTTTAAGATAAACGTCATGCAGCTCTTGAGCTTGCTCGTCGGTTAGACCTGTAAAGGACAGGTCGGAGTTATCAGCCATGAACTTTCCTCCGGAACGTTAAGCTGACGCCGCGAACCCCGCGGCTGGGTTTCCCGAACGCTTGTGGCGTTGGGGTGATCCTGCCCGCCCTAGCGGATAGGCAGAAGATTTCTCGGCGCATTCCCGTTATGCTCCAGCCGAGAAAATTACAGTTGTGATGCGATCAGCCTCTGACCAAGCACGGGCCATCGGACCGCGAATGTTTAATGATTGAGCACGGAACGCATCACGTCCCCACAATGCCCAGGCAAAGGGCAGTGCGGCGAAAAAAATAAGTACGAAGTAACACCAGAATTCGGGCGTCCGCTTGCGTGCATGCGAGCGTTGCCGCGGTGGATTGGAGGTAATATCAGTCATACTTCACTTCTCCTGTTGGACTTCCGCCTCGGTCTTTTGCTCTTGCTTGGCAGCCGGGGTCGGAGAAATTTTTTGAACAGTTTCAATCACCACGCGCTCATCTCCTTGTCGAAGGGCTGCCTCTTCGGCAGCATCGCGCAAGGTTTTAGCGGCGGAAATTCGCGTCAAGATCGGATGACTTTCGACAATTCGATCGAGCTCGCGTTGCGCGTCCTCATCCCAAGGGAAATCGCGCCGCAGCGGTGTGGGTGTTGCTGCAGCCGCGTCCATTTCGGAACCAAGTGGCAAAATATGAAAAAGCGCATCGAAAAGACCGTTACAGATCTCTTGCACAAGATACGTTGCGCCGGCGTAGCCCATAAAAGGTGTGCCAATCGCGCGTCGGATTGCGGCACCGGGGAAGCTTGCGGGCAAGAACGCGGGCTTTGGCCCATGACCGCCTTGGGTCTCAGCGAGGTACATCTTCTCGTTGATCGAGCCCATCAAGATCAGCGGGCGATGCTGCTGAATCAGCGCGCGCACCTCATCGTTGTTTGTTTTGGTTCCAGCGCAACGCGCGACGGCAAAGGCGCAAGGCAGGCCGAGGTCGTTTTCGAGAAAATGGCGCACACCACGGGCGTAGGTTTCATTTGCAGTAATGCCAAAGTTGGCAGTCGCAAAGAAATCCTGTGTGACGGAGCGCCACAAATCCCAGACCGGTTTGATCGTCGAATGCTTTTCGCGCTCGATGAACGGTTCCGGATCAAGCTCCAGTAGCTCACCCAGCTTGCGCAAGAACTTCGTCGTCGACGTCAATCCAATAGGCGCCTGCAGATATGGCTTTTCAAGCACCTCACAAAGACCGCGACCAAATTCACGATACATGCAGACATTTACATCAGCATTCACCAAATCGCGCATTTCTGCCAAATGTGCGCCTAGAGGGAAGACCATGTTGACCTCCGCTCCGATGCCTTCAACCAGGCGACGCATCTCATGCAAATCAGACGGCATATTGAACGTGCCGTACATCGGACCAAGAATGTTAACGCGAGGTTTGGCGCCTTCGGGCCGCTTCTTCTCGCGAGGCATCCGGCCCTTTGTCATGCCGAACTCGGTGAACATCCAGGTCATTGCGCGATCAGCACATTCCCATTGATCCTCGTCGATGGTACGTGGCAGAAACCGTTGAATATTGGTGCCTTGCGGTGTCACGCCCCCACCGATCATCTCAGCAATAGAACCGGTCACAACGACCGCAGGAAGCGCAGGATCGAGTGTGCCCCAAGCCCGTTTCATTGCGCCTTCGGTGCCTTCACGACCCAGTTCTTCTTCACCAAGGCCAGTCACCACAATCGGAAGCTCATGCGGCGGTAGAGCATCTGTGTAGTGCAATACAGAGGTCACCGGCAGGTTCTCACACCCGACCGGGCCGTCAATCACGACTTGGAGGCCTTTAACGGCACAGAAGGCATAAACGGCCCCCCAATACCCGCCAGCCCTATCGTGATCTTGTATCAGCATTAGATCATCTCCGAGGCTTTTTCAGCCTGCGCTTTCTTTTCCATGCGTTTGAGGTTTTGCGCGCGGAAGTCTTCGCGAATATTCGGACTATCTTCCCAAACACCCGCCGTGTCGCCATGGCCCACGCCTTCGAAGAATTCGCGCATGGCATCCATTCTAGCCTTGTTGCCAATCGCCGCGTTGATCACCTCGGCCAGACTGCCTGCACCCGCGGGGCCCATCAGTGGTCGGGCAGAAATAAGATTGGTGTAATAAAGCCCTGGCACCGGCAGCTCTTTGGCTTTTTGCACCACTGGTGTAGTGCCGATGGCCAAATCAGGCCGGATCGCATCAACGGCCGCACAATCCTCTTCCAGCGACGCGCGGAAGTTGACCTTCACGCCCTTGTCCTCCAGCCAGGCAGCGTCAGCTTCTGAGCAAGGACTCTTGGCGCAGGCGCTGCCGACATAGGGCACATCCGCCCCACTTTCGATCAGCAGACGCGCGACGAGGAGTTCACTGCCCTCGTAACCGCTCAGCGTAATCGTGCCTTTGATCGGCTTTGCACCAAGTGCACCCTTGATCGCCGGCAGGAACGCATTTTGCGCCGCAGATACTTGTTTCTTCGCCACCCCAAATGCATCGCCAATGGCCTCAAGCCAGGCCGCTGTCCCGTCATGACCCACGGGCGCACTTCCGATGATCGGTTTACCTGCAGCTTCGAACTCACGCACGGCAGCAGTGTAGAATGGATGAATTGCGGCCACCGCTCCACTGCCCAATGCGGCATAAAGCTCACGCCATTCGCGGCACGGAATAACCGGCCCAACCGCCAGGCCGAGCGGCGCCAACATTTGACCGATCATCACAGGATCAGCGGGGAACATTTCGCCCAGAAGGCTTACCGTCGGGCGATCTGACACCCCGCCAGCAGGGGCGGCAACCGGTCCAGCCTCGATCTCCTGACGCGCGTAATTCAGCATCGCGCCAGCCAGTACGTCCTTGGCTTCCGCGTGGGTTGGCACACCGAAGCCGGGCACATCGATACCCACGATCCGCACGCCGTTGATTTCATTCGGCAAAAGTCGCAGGGGTACGCCCGAAGCGGTCGGGACACAGAGGTTTGTCACCACCACCGCGTCATATTTTTCCGGATCCGCCAAATCATGGACAGCCTCGCGGATATCCTCAAACAGCTTGCCGGTGACAAGCGTCTCAGAGTTGAATGGTACATAACCCACAGAGCGACGCGCTCCGTAGAAATGGCTCACAAACGTCAGCCCATAGACGCAACAGGCGGAACCACTCAATACAGTCGCAACGCGCTTCATCCGCAGGCCCACACGCAAACTACCAAATGCGGGACACATGCTTTGGGGTTTATCGTGTGGACCTTGCGGGTAGTCGCGCGCGTATTGGTCGAGCAGCTCGGATTGCCCGGCCTCGCGCGCAGCTAATTCCAGATCACGGCCTGAGTGACAGCCTACGCCATCACCGCCCTGAAACTGTTCGGGCGGTGTTCGTAGCAGCCAAGGCACATCATCGCGGGGTTTACCCTTGATGACCTCGGCCTCACCCGCGTCGTCATATGTGACTTCGTCTTTCATTCAGCACTTTCAACTATGCGGATACAGTCAAACAGGCGACGAAGCTTGTCGGCGCTCGCGTTCGCGATCAGCTTTTCGATCTCACGCCTCGTCATAGACAACCTCCAAGCTCACTTTTGGCTTGGCATTCTTTCCGCGCATGTCCTCATCCGTAGCGGGAACCAGTGTGAAACCAGCACCCGTTTCGGAACCATCAAAGAGCTCTAGCAACCCGTCTTGGCTGAGCGGTGTTGGTCGAACCGGCGGCGCATTGGAAACAGCCTCAGAGAGCCCTGCAAAAAGATCACCCCACTGGCTCTCGGACGTTCCAACGATCTGATAATTCGCCGATTTTTTACGCAGATCATCATCCTGCGGGATCGCCGCCAGGATGGGAATGTCCACAGATTTAGCAAAGGCCTGCGCCTCGCCAGATTTATCATCCTTGTTAACAACAAGACCCGCGACTCCAACATTGCCACCCAGTTTGCGGAAGTATTCAACCGCCGAGCAAACATTGTTGGCTACATAAAGGCTCTGTAAATCGTTGGATGCGACAAGGATCACCTTCTGAGCCATATCGCGCGCAATCGGCAGGCCAAAGCCGCCACAAACCACGTCGCCTAGGAAATCGAGCAGGACGTAATCAAAATCCCAGTCGTGGAAACCTAGCTTCTCCAAAAGCTCAAAGCCATGAATGATGCCACGACCGCCACAGCCGCGGCCCACCTCAGGACCACCAAGCTCCATCGCGAAAACACCACCGCGCTTAAAGCACACATCGCCGATCTTCACCGGCTCTCCAGAGAGACCCTTCTTCGTCGAAGTCTCGATAATCGTTGGGCAGGCCTTACCGCCGAACAATAAGCTTGTTGTGTCAGATTTCGGATCGCAGCCAATGAGCAAAACACGCTTACCCTGCTCCGCCATCATGTGGCTGAGGTTGGCCAGTGTGAAACTTTTGCCGATGCCGCCCTTGCCATAGATGGCGATGATCTGGGTTTTCTTGGTTGGCTCTTCGGTAACGATATCCGCCAGATCCTGATCCGCTTCATCGCGCAGTCGCTGGTCGAAATCCTTCAGATTTGGTACGTCGTCCTTCACGCGGCTTCCTTCCAGTTCAGTATCATTTTCAGGCAGTCGGGATCATCGAATGCCTGCCTATAGGCCTCCGGCGCATCATTCGCGGATCGGGTGTGGCTGATCAGGTCAGACAGGCTAAGCGCACCCGCCTCGATCATCTTGCGGACATGAATCAAGTCGGCAGGCGTCCATTCAGCCGCGACGCGCAATCGCACCTCGCGCATAAAAGCTGGTGGAAAATCAAAGCGTACACCATCAGGGTAGAAACCCGCCAACACAACCTCGCCACCCTTTTTCATCCGAGCAATCAATTGATCGAGCACCTCAATGTTTCCGGATGCGTCATAAATTGAGCTGTAGTCGCGGCGTGTATCATCTTCAGGCGATACCACCTCGTATCCATCAGCACCTAGGCGACGAGAGGGGTTGGTTTCCCAAACCTTCGGTGGTGCAGCGCCAGCTTCCACAGTGAGCCTTGCCATAAGCCTGCCGAGCACACCGTGCCCGACGATAAGTTCGGGCAAACGCACGCCTTGACCTGACAACGCATGCCAAGCTGTTGCGGCCAGCGCGAGCAACGCACCCTCAGCGCCAAGACCCGAATCGATTCGCGTCACGCGAACGGCATCGGTGACCAAACGCTCTGTTGCGCCCCCGAAAAGTCCAAAAGCGCCTTCGAAACAGTTCGCACCCGGAACAAAAACCCAGTCACCCGTTTTGAAACCGGTATCGGCTCCCGCTTCCACCACTTCACCAGCAGCCTCGTAGCCTGGCACCAGCGGCCAGCCGGAACCTGGAAACGGTGGCATCTGCCCAGTCCAAAAGAGTTTTTCGGTGCCCGTTGAAATGCCCGAGTGAGAGATATCCACGACCAAATCCCCCCGCTCCGGCCGCTTCAGCGGCAGGGTATTCACGGAAAGATCCCGGGGACCTTTCAGATAGACGGCACGCGTCTTCAAGGCTCTACTTCTCCTCCTGTCGCCCTTTTATTGAGGGCGCGCGTGTGCGCGACGGGCAGGCATGTCCCTTCTGTCAGTTTATTTTGTCATCATTAACTGTCAAGTTTTCTTTACAATAAAACACACTGATTTCTCATGTGAATTTTGAGACTCAAAGCGGTTTTGCGCAGTCCAGGGCGCTAGTTATGTACGGGCGCAATGGAGTCTTGATGCGCAAATCTTCGAAACCTGCGGCTCTACACATTTCGGCAATGCGAGGCGCAGAGCGAGCGCGACCCGTACCCATCGCCATCGTGTAGAAGGCAAAATAGATATCACCAGAGCGCTCCGGTTGCGCCCCACCCGCCATTGGTTCTGATACAATAAGGCGCCCGCCCCTCGGCAACGCATCGTAAACGGTTTCAAGCAAGGCCGCGACAGTTTCGTCGCTGTGGTCGTACAGCACGCGGATCAGGCAGATCGTGTCGGCGCCCGTTGGCAAGCCATCCCGCTGAAAGTTCCCGCCATGCAGTTCAATCCGATTTTCTAACCCTAATTCTCGCACTCGCTTTTCAGCCGAAGGCATGACTTCAGGTAGGTCGAAAAGAACACCTTTCGCTCGCGCGTTCCGGCGCAAAACTTCTGACAGAAACACACCCGACCCGCCACCGACATCAAGAACCGTGGCTTCGCCCTTGATTGGCAGCATCTGCAAAGTATCTCGGGCGACAAGAACTTGGCTTTCTGCCATTAAGTTGGAGTATTTCTCAGCAACATCGGCACCTATTTCCCCACCTACACCAAAAACATAGGGCCAGAAGCGCTGCAGATGCGTCTCTTCATCTCCACGCATCACAGCTACTGGGTCAGCCATATCAGCATAAAACGCTTTGTTATGGCTAATCATGTCGGAAAGACCCGGCACACCCAGAATAGCAGCGCCCTTGCGCGCGAGCGCAAACCGACCATCGCGTCGCTTTTTAAGCAAACCGAGCGCGGCGCCAGCCTGCAAGAGCTGCACCATGCGATCAGCAGGAATCGAATGAACGAAAGCTAGTGCCTCTGGTGTTCGCGGTCCGTCCAAAAGTGCAGGTAGTATTTTCAGATCAACCAGAGCAAACAACACCTGCGTCGATACAAATCCTTGTAAAATATCGAAAATATCTGCGCCATCGCGCTTTGCAATACGTCGACCAAAAGGAATTGAACTTGCAAAATTTTGGAAACCAGGACGAGCGATCAAACGTGTGAACCACCCCGCGCCACGTGGCACGGAGCGCATGTCCGGATCGCGTACCGCCATTTGGTGCTAAACCTTAAATTTGGCTGGCATCTTCGGCATGATCGCTTGCGCTTGACGCTGAACCATCTCAGCCAGCGCAGCTTCTCCGGGGCATGACGGGATGGAGGCGATCGCACCGCCCAAAATATCCTTAAGCCGATCGATCGCACCCTGAACACCTAGTTCGGCCACCGCGTTAGGACGGCCATGAAGATCATCCTGACCGACAGGCTTGCCGAGTGTTTCTTCGTCAAGCACTGCGTCCCTCAGGTCGTCGGCAACCTGAAAAGCCATACCAATAAGCGCACCCAAATCATGCCAGGCCTCAGCATCGTGACCAGCCGAAATAGCCCCCATCTCTGTCGCAGCGATGAAAAGTGCGGCTGTTTTCGACATGTGATAGGACCGAAGATCAATCTGATCCTCGCTTTCCCAGCCCTGACCGGCGCAGATTCCTGAGGGCATGCCAGTACGTCGGGCAAGCGACAGAACCAGTTGCGCCGACCGCGACGCATCATGTTCTGCCGTGCGTGCAAGAATCTCAAAAGCGAGGATAATGAGGCTGTCACCGGTCAAAACGGCAAGCGGCTCTGAGTAAGCTTTGTGAACAGATGATTTGCCGCGCCGCAAGTCAGCGTCATCGAAACATGGCAGATCATCATGAACCAAGCTGGCACAATGAATTAGCTCCAATGCAGCAGCCGCAGCATTTGCAATCTCGGGCTGATCATCCCCGCATGCATGCGCGACAGATAGCAAAATCGTTGGCCGAATGCGCGCACCACCAGGCAAACAAGCATAGCTCAACGCATCTGCAAGCTGTTTAGGAGCTTGTCCATCAACGGCGCTGGATAAGGCTCTTCCGACTGCGGCTTCTATGCGATCTGTTAGCGGCATTTATGTATTCCAAAGCAAATTTGTCATTATGTTATGACACGATAAGTGTAAATCATACTGGACAGTTTGACTTGTCGAGTCAACAATCGCGGCATGAACATGATCAGTTCAGGCAAATCCGATCCGCGACGGGTGATCGTTGTGGGCGCTGGGATTGGCGGGCTTGCAACAGCCCTAAGGCTGTCCTCCGCCGGTCTGCGCGTGACAGTCCTAGAACGCCATCCACATCCCGGCGGCAAGATGCGCACTTTAACTTCGGCGGCAGGCCCCGTTGAAACGGGACCCACAGTTCTGACCATGCGTACAGTGTTTGACGAACTTTTTGCGGTTGCGGGTGAGCGGCTTGAAGATCATCTGAAACTATATCGACAAGAAGTTATCGCACGACATTTCTGGCCCGATGGCAGTCAGCTAGATCTTTATGATGATGCGGCGCGCAACACTGAAGCAATCAAGTTGTTTGCAGGACAGGAAGCGGCAAAACAATTCAATCAATTTGACGCTCGCGCGCGGGTTCTGTTTGACGGGTTAGACAACCCGATGATGCAAGCAGCAGAGCCAAAGCTTACATCGCTCATCGCCTACACGTTAGCTCGTCCGAACCTAGCCATGCAAATGGCTCCATTCTCCACGTTGGCCGGACTTCTTAAGTCAAGCTTTGACGACCCGAGACTAGCACAGCTTTTTGGACGTTATGCGACTTACATCGGCGGTTCTCCATATCACGTGCCTGGTCTTCTGGCATTGATTTGGCGGTCGGAAACCGCTGGCGTCTGGGTGGTTGACGGCGGGATGAGTACACTTGCTGCCAAGATCGCTGAGCTCGCACAACTGCGCGGCACTGAAATTTTGTTCGACACGCATGTCAGCAAGATTGATGCGAACAAAGGCGTTGTAACTGGGGTCGTTCTTGAGGACGGAACGCGCATAAACGCTGATGCAGTCGTGTTCAATGGCGATCCAAGAGCACTGGCAACCGGGGCGCTTGGAGAAGCGTGCAGCAAGGTTGCCGCACCAACTGAGAAGACCGCACGAAGTCTCTCTGCAGAGGTTTGGGCCTTTGCCGCAAAAACAAGTGGTCCTGAGCTTTCACATCACAATGTCTTCTTTCGACCCGAGCCAAAGTCAGAGTTCGATGCTTTGACACGAGGTCAGAAAGTCAAGGATCCAACGCTTTACGTTTGCGCCATGGACCGTGGCAAACCGACACCCGCGCCCCAGCTTGAACGTTTTGAAATAATTGCCAACGCGCCACCGATCGAAGGGCTGCCGCAGCAAGAGGAGTTTAACCGATGCCTGACACGCACGTTTCGGACACTGACCCGGTTTGGTCTGAGTTTCAGCCCAGAACCGGATCAGAACAGCCTGACAACACCCTCGGGGTTCGAAAAGCTCTTCCCGGAATCGAGAGGATCCCTTTACGGGCAGAGCCCGCATGGAATGACTGCCGCATTTCATCGACCGACGGCGCGGACACGAATAAAGGGTCTTTTCCTAACCGGAGGAGGAGCACATCCGGGTGCGGGCGTGCCGATGGCAACGATCTCCGCCCGGCACGCGGCAGAAGCGATATTGAAGGACCCAACTTTAACCTCAAAGTACCACCGAACGGCTATGCCTGGTGGTATATCGACGGGCTCAGCCACGACGGCGAGCGCGCAATCAGCATCATCGCGTTCATAGGATCGGTATTTTCCCCTTGGTACGCCTGGGCCGGACGACGTGAGCCCGATAACCATGTTTGTATAAACGTGGCTACATACGGGCGCGGCGGACGATTCACGATGACAGACAGGGGCAAGACCGCGCTTAGGCAAAGCCCAGAGACGTTTACGGTTGGACCCTCTTCTTTGCATTGGACCGGTGATCAACTGATTATCGATGTAAACGAGATAGGCTCACCGCCTCTAATTGGGCGCGTGCGCGGGCAAATTACAGTGACGCCTCGTGCTCTGACTAGCTTCGAGCTGCCACTTACACATGATGGCGCGCATATCTGGCGGCCTTTTGCGCCCACGAGCGACATTAAAGTCGATCTGGAAGCGGATGGTTGGCAATGGGACGGGCACGGATACTTCGATGCTAATTTCGGCACACGCGCGTTGGAACAGGATTTCACGGAATGGAATTGGGGTCGCTTCCCAACAGGTAGTGGCAGCACGTGTTTTTATGACGCCACGCGGATAGACGGCTCTACTCTATCCACTGGGTTCAGTTTTGACGAGATTGGCCAGATTGAACGAACAGAAATGCCACCAAAAGCCAAGTTTCAAAGGAGTGCTTGGTTGGTCGCGCGGCAAACGCGTGCAGATGAGGGATATACGCCTAAACAGATCAAACCGATGTTGGATGCACCATTTTACTGCCGCTCTGCTGTACGGACAAAGATAAACGGCGAGGAGACCACAGGCGTGCATGAGGCCTTGAATCTTCGGCGGTTCCGCTCCCCTTTGCTAAAGCCAATGCTTGCTGTACGCGTGCCTCGCAGACGCCGGTGGGTATTCAAGTCTTAACTCTGCACTTCCGGTGTCGTACCAGGGTTCAGCTTGATCACTGACCAATTGAGTGCACCTGCGACCGACACCCAAACGACGTAGGGCAAGAATAAAAGCCCGGCAATCGCATCAACTTGCCAAAGCGCAATCATGCACGCGAACACAGCCAACCAAAGCGCTAGCAAAACAAAAAAGCCCATCTTTAGCTTTTGCAGACCAAAAAATACCGGCGTCCAAAGCCCGTTGAGCGAAATCTGCAGGGCCCAAAGCGCCATGGCGACGCCATTATCTGGTGCAACAGCCGCGCGTGCTCCGGCGGCGGCCATAAAAATGTAAAGCGTGGTCCAGGCCACCGGGAAAAGCCAGTTCGGAGGTGTCCAGTCCGGCTTATTGAGCTTGTCGTACCAAGGCCCCGGCGGGAACAAGCCGCCGGTCGCACCGGCGCCAAAGCAGGCCAGGAGGAATATCACAAAGCAAACCCAAATCATGCGGGAAACCTCACACGCCCCTGGGACGTACTCAGACGTTCGTTTTCACTCAGATCGCGCGTCTTGAGCGTTGCCAGCGTCGCATAAAGGGCATCACTCCAATCGGTTTTGATTTTGGTACGGTCTGCAGCAGCTTCGACAAGGAACGCTGTCTCGGGCAATGGCTTGGCAAAAATGAGTGAAGGACTCGGCGTAACCAGTGTCAGAGCCGCGCGTACGCTTGAAAGCATCAGCCACCCAATTTTTTGCGCGCCGGTCGTGCGGGCTCGGTGAGATACCGAGTCAAGATTAAGACGTTGAAGTTGTTTGCCGATCCCAGCATAGACGTAGCGGGCCGCGAATATACCGGGACGGGCGTTCATTGGTAGCGCAGGAATCCCAGCTTCCGACCGGTAATAAAGCCCATCTGCTTCGCGCAATAAACGTAAGATAACGCGTCTTAATTCTGCAGACATCTCGGGATGGTGCAAAAGAGTCTGCGGATTAATGCCTGCATCGCTTAGCCATTCGAGTGGTAGATAAAGTCGCCCTTCGCGCGCGTCTTCACCCACATCCCGTGCGATATTGGTAAGCTGCATTGCAACACCAAGATCACATGCCCGCGCAAGGGCATTTGGATCACGAACCTCCATCAAAACACACATCATCGCTCCCACTGCCGAAGCGACCCGTGCCGAATACGCACGCAAATCCGAAATCGTCTGGTACTGTTTTCCCATGGCATCCCAAGCAAGCCCTTCCAGCAAGGCTTCGGGCAATTCGCGAGGCATTTGACAAGCCTCAATCATGGCCGCGAACGCCCGATCCGCAGGTGCGTTATTCGGGGTACCGCGATACGCCAGATCAAGCCGTTCATGCAGGCGCAAGACGGCATCTGCTTTTTCTTCGTGCAAATCGACAGAGTCATCTGCCAATCTGCAAAATGCATAAAGTGCTAGCGCTGGATCGCGCACCCTTGCAGGCAAAAGTTTGGACGCAGCATAAAACGAGCGCGATCCGTCGCGGATTGCCTCTTTGCAATGGGTGAGATCTTCAGGCGTCATCATAAGGAATGAACCAATTCTGCATCAGGGACCAGCTTACCGAGCACTTCTGCACTGGACACCACGCCAGGCAAGCCAGCACCGGGGTGAGTGCTGGCGCCCGTAAGGTAAAGGCCGGGCAGTTCCTCACTCACATTATGAGGGCGGAACCAGGCACTTTGCAGAATGCGCGGTTCTATTGAAAACCCTGTGCCATGCGGGCTCAAGTAACGGTCACGGAAGGTCTCTGGGGTAAAGAACGTGCTTGCGGAAAGGTGGTCACCTAAGCCAGGCAATAGTTGTTCTTCGAGCACCTTCTGCACCTTTGCGCGATAGCCCTCACCAATTTCAGACCAATCTACCTGGTTGTCATGCCCAAGATGAGGCACAGGGCTTAAGGCATAAAACGTATCACCGCCTTCGGGCGCGACGCTCTGGTCCGTCACGCTTGGCCGATGGACGTAAAGGCTCATATCGTCGGCGAGCTTACCTTTGATAAAGATATCCTCTACCAAACCACGATAACGCGGTCCGTTCAGGATCGTGTGGTGGCCCACACCGGGCCACATGTCACGCGTACCTTGCGTGCCAAAATACCAGACGAAAAGGCCCATGGACCAGCGCGAACGTTTGAGCCGAGCGTTGGTCCAACGCTTGCGCGCATGATTGCGCAGAAGGTGATCATAAGTGTGTCCCGCATCGGCGTTTGAAACGACAAGATCAGAATCGATCACCTCGCCACTGTTCAGCCTAACACCACCCGCACGCCCTTTTTTGACAAGAATCTCATCGACCTCAGCATTCTGCCGCACCAGGCCGCCCTGTCCTGCGACAACATCCGCCATAGCGCTCGCGATCGCTTCAACACCGCCCATCGCGTAATGAACGCCGAACTCTTTCTCAAGATGGCTTACCAAGATGTACATGGACGTCACATGAAACGGATCACCGCCGATGAACAGCGGATGGAAAGAAAACGCCATACGCAACCGTTCATCTCGAAAACGCTTAGCGGCATGGGCGTAGACTGACTTATCGGCTCGTAGCATGCCAAAAATCGGTAAGACCTTAATCAGTTCCCAAAGCTGATGCATCGAACGACGACCGAGGTTTTCGAAACCAAACTCGTATCGATATTCACTGTCTTTAAGGAAACGCTCATAACCGGCGGCATCATTAGGCGAGAGGCGCGCGATCTCAGCACGCATGGCATCGGTGTCCTGACGCGCGGTGAAATGGCTGCCATCTGGCCAGCGGATTTCGTAGAATGGATCAAGCGAGCGTAGATCGACATCGGCGTCAAAATCCCGCCCGCATGCGGCCCAAAGCTCACGAAAAACCTGTGGAACTGTAACAATAGTCGGGCCAAGGTCGAACCGGTGACCGTCCTGCCATATTGCTGAGCCGCGGCCACCCGGGCCATCCAACCGATCCAGAACGGTAACGCGGTACCCCTTCGCCCCCAGCCGCATAGCAGACGCTAAGCCACCCAAACCAGCTCCGACAACAATCGCATGCGGCGCACCCTCAAGGCTGCGTACCCGCTCTGCTTGCTTGCGCAGATCAGGATCAACACGTGTCAACATAAATAAATCTTACATGTGTCTAGTAAAATTGACAATCTACCATTCCATGCGTTTAATATGAGGAAAAGAATGTCAATAATTTTAGACACCGCGCCAGAGGGGACCAAATGGTCGTGACGCGGTTTTGCTGACCAAAAGGGAATAAGGTCATTCAAACCGTAAGCCTCAGTTTCTTTCGTTTTGCACCGGGATTCTCCCGCATCTGGGCATTTGCCATGATGGGGCTGGCGCGACCCGCGTTAAGACGCGTACCAGGCATCGGATTCTGGAAACTCTGCGGTTCAGGAACCGGCGAAGGGTTCACACCAGTTCCCAACACCGGCGTCTACGCCATCCTCGCCACCTGGAAAGACTTTGAAACAGCAAAGCAAACCACGGAAACCAACTCGATCTTTCAACGGTACAGACGACGCGCAATCGAGGCGTACACGGTATTTCTTACACCGGTGTCGGTACGAGGAGAGTGGGCTGGGGTCGTGCCATTTGAGCGCGCCGATGATCCGAAGATGGGACCAGTCGCGGCGCTAACACGCGCGACCGTGAAGCCGAAGACTGCTTTGCAATTTTGGCGCCGCGTACCTGACATTAGCGAGGTGATCGGTGAAGATCCGAATGTCGCCTTCAAAATTGGCATCGGTGAGGTACCGCTATTGCATCAGGTGACATTCTCAATTTGGCCAGACACCAAGGGCATGGCGCGGTTTGCGCGCGCCGACGGTCCCCACGCGCGCGCCATTAAGGCCGTGCGTGATGGCGATTGGTTTCGCGAGGAACTTTATGCCCGGTTCAATATTGTGGGCGACCGCGGTACGTGGGAAGGCAAGCGCCCCCTTGATCGTTTAGGAGTAGGGCAATGAAGCACGCCTTTCCGTTTTCTGCCATCGTCGGTCAAGACGATATGAAACAGGCTCTAATCCTGACGGCTATTGACCCCGGTCTTGGCGGAGTGCTGGTTTTCGGGGATCGCGGCACTGGGAAATCCACCGCCGTACGGGCACTCGCGGCGCTCTTGCCGCCAATCAGCATGGTTGAGGGATGTCCGGTCAATTCCGAAAAACTTCGCGACTGCCCTGATTGGGCTGAAATCACTTCGAAGAAGATCGTAGAACGTCCGACACCTGTGGTTGATTTGCCGCTCGGCGTTACTGAGGATCGCGTGACTGGCGCACTTGATATCGAAAGGGCGCTGACCCGTGGAGAGAAGGCGTTCGAACCTGGTCTGCTGGCTCGCGCCAATCGTGGCTATCTCTACATCGATGAGGTAAACCTGCTAGAGGACCACATCGTGGACCTATTGCTCGACGTTGCGCAATCTGGCGTCAATGCAGTAGAGCGCGAAGGTCTTTCCATTCGCCATGACGCTCAATTTGTTTTGGTTGGGTCTGGTAATCCTGAAGAAGGCGAGTTGCGACCACAGCTGCTCGACCGGTTCGGACTTTCAGTGGAGATCGGCTCTCCTGCTGACATTGAGCAACGTATCGAAGTGATCAGGCGGCGCGACGCCTTTGAACGTAACACGTCGCGGTTCATGACCAAATGGCGCAAGGAAGATGCAAAAATCCGCGACGCTATTTTGGCCGCGCGAGAGCTGTTGCGGAAAGTCAAAACCACTAAGGACATCTTGCGCGACTGCGCTGCGCTTTCTCTTGCGCTTGGCGCGGACGGTTTGCGCGGGGAGCTTACCTTGTTGCGTGCCGCCCGTGCATTGGCGGCCTATGAAGCAAGCGCGGCAATCACAAGAGATCATCTGCACCGTGTCGCACCACTGGCCCTGAGCCACCGGTTGCGCCGCGATCCGTTGGACGAGGCTGGCTCAGTTGCGCGCGTTGAGCGCACGCTGGCTGACGTTCTGGGATGAATGCGCCCGTGCGGCTGGTGCAGCGCACAGAGCGCGCGCTTGCTGCTCTGGCTGTTGATCCGGCTGGTCTTAAGGGGATGTGTTTTCGGGCGCGGATGGGTCCCGCGCGTCAGGCCTTTGAAACAGCGTTGCGCCATCTCCCAGGACTACAGCATCGAATTCATCCAGGTATCTCCGATGAACAGCTGTTCGGTGGACTAAACATAGCTGCGTCCTTGGCCGAGGGGCGCCCGGTTCACGATGCTGGACTTGCAGCGCAGCCCTGCACGCTCATTTTGACCATGGCGGAGCGGACCACATCGCAAATCTCGGCTCGA